>NZ_BCAK01000013.1:0-92467 GCF_001293905.1 Brachybacterium sp. SW0106-09 | reverse complement strand
GGCGCAGGCCCGGCCTACGGCGCAGGCCCGGCCTACGGCGCGGCTCCGGTCCAGGGCGCTTCGTCGGCCGAGGCGACCGAGCAGCTCCCGGCCACCGCCTCCCCGTTCGATCACGCCGTCCACGGGCCCGCCGCTGCCGGCTCCGGCGCCCCCGCGCCGGTCGCCACCGGGGCCGCCGGGACGGCCGCGCCCCGCCTCGGGCCGGGCTGGGGCGGGACCAGCGCCCTCGTGCTCGCCGGGATGCTGCTCTCCAGCGGGCTCACCCTCGGCGGCGTCGTCGCCTACGACCAGCTGCAGGGGGACGAGCCGGTCGCCGCGGCGCAGGGCTCGCAGACCTCCGAAGCGCGACCTGCCGCGACGACCACCGCGGAGGACCCGGACTGGCCCGCGATCTCCGAGCAGGTCTCCCCGAGCGCCGTCTCGATCCTCTCCTCCACCGTCTCCGGCACCAGCCAGGGGACCGGCGTGGTCCTCGACGAGGACGGCACGATCCTCACCAACGACCACGTCGCCGGCGACGCCGAGTCCCTGCAGGTCACCACCAGCGACGGACGCAGCTTCGCCGCGAGCGTCGTGGGCACCGACCCCTCGACCGACCTCGCCGTGATCCGCCTGGAGGACCCGCCCGAGGACCTGCAGCCCGCGACCTTCGCGGACTCCTCCACCGTGGCCGTGGGCCAGCCCGTGATGGCGCTGGGCACCCCCCTCGGCCTCGAGAACACGGTCACCACCGGCATCGTCTCGGCGCTGGACCGGCCGGTCAGCGCCACCGGCGAGGAGACCGACGGCTCCGACACCACGTTCACCTCCGCGATCCAGACCGACGCCGCGATCAACCCCGGCAACTCCGGCGGACCGCTCGTGGACGCCGCCGGGCAGGTGATCGGCATCAACACCGCGATCGCCTCGATCCCCAACGAGTCCGGGCAGGCCGGCAGCATCGGGCTCGGCTTCGCGATCCCCGCGAACACGGCGATGCTGGTCGCCGAGCAGCTCCAGGACGGCGGCACCGTCCAGCACGCCTTCGTCGGCGTGACCACCACCGACGGCACGGCCGACGACGGCAGCGCCGGCTACCGCGGCGCGGAGGTCGTCGCCGTGGAGCCGGGCAGCCCCGCGGCGGAGGCGGGACTGGCAGAGGGGGACCTCATCACCGGGATCGACGACACCCCCGTCGGCGGGGCGGGCGCCCTGACCGGCATCGTGCGCGGCCTCGAGGTCGGCTCCACCCACACGCTCGAGCTGGTGCGCGACGGGAAGGTGCAGACGCTCGAGATCACCCTCGCGGCCCGGGAGGGCTGAGCAGGGGAGACCTCGTGCCCGTCCGGCCGTCGCTCGGGCGGCGACGTGGCGGGCGGCGCAGTACGACGCAGGGCCTCGTCCCGTGCCCTCGGGCGCCGCGCCCCGGACCTCAGGCCTCGGCGTCGCCGCGCAGGGACCGCAGCATCGGACGGCACTTCGCGAGCGCCTCGGCATGCTCGGAGACCGGGTCGGAGGCCGCGACCAGCCCGCCCCCGGCCTGCAGCACCGCGGAGCGCTCCCCGGTCAGGTGCGCCATCCGCAGCGCGATCGCCCACTGGCCGTCGCCGCTCGCGTCCATCCAGCCCACCGGGGCGGCGTAGCCGCCGCGGTCGTGCGGCTCGAGGCGGGCGATGATCTCGTCGGCCCGCTCGCGCGGGGTGCCGGAGACCGCCGCCGAGGGGTGCAGGCGCGCGGCGACGTCCAGGCTCGTCACCCCCTCGTGCAGGCGGGCCGAGACGTCCGAGGCGAGGTGCTCGAGCCCCGGCAGGCGCAGCACGAACGGCTCCGCGGAGACCTCGATCTCCGCGGCGAGGTCCTCGAGCCGCTCGACCACGGAGTCCACCGCGTAGGCGTGCTCGGAGCGCTCCTTGCGATCGGCGCGGAACGCCCGACGGTCCGCCTCGTCGAGCTCGCCGTCGTCGGCCGCCGGCCGGGACCCTGCCAGCACGCGCGAGAAGACCCGCCCGTCCTCCGTCTGGGCGAGCATCTCCGGGCTCGCGCCGATCACGTCCTCGAGGTGGTACACCCAGGTGCTCGGGTAGGCGCGGGCGAGCCGCGTGAGCAGCAGGGCGGGGGAGAGCGGCTCCGGGGTGCGCACCGAGGTGCGCTCGGAGAGCACGACCTTCTCGGCGGCGCCGGAGCGGATCTCGCCCACGGCCTGCTGGACCAGCGCCTGGTACTCGTCGGGCGTGTGGTCCGCCTCGAGCTCGAGCGGCGAGGCCGCGGGCACGTCGACGGGGGAGGAGGGGAACAGGTCGCGCCACGAGGCCGGCAGCTCCGGCTCCTCGTCGATCCCGACGACCGTGAGGAAGGCCTCCCCGTCGTGGACGCCGAGCAGCGCGCGCGGCACCAGCAGCGTCGAGGGGCGCTCCGAGGTGCCCGCGTAGGAGAAGGAGCCCAGCGCGATCAGGCCGCTGGTGCGCACCCGCACCTCGTCGTCGACCCGGGCGCGGGAGGCGAGCTCGCGGAAGGCGGCGCTCGCGGCCGCGAAGCGGTCCGGGCCGGTGGTGCGCACCGACCAGGCCCGGCCCACGGCCACCAGACCCTGGCCGTGCCGCAGCCAGGCGCCGGAGACCCCCGCGGGGACATGGCCCAGCAGGTCCATCGGCTCCTCGATCCGCACGGTGCGCACGAGCGGCGTCGCGGAGGCGGGTGCGGAGAGGTCGGGACGCGTGAGAGGAGCGGACATCCGTGTCATTATGCGACACCCCCGCGCCGCCGCGCCGTGACCCGCGTCCCGTCCCCGGATGCGTCCTGCGGAGGGGGCGAGGTGCGACCATGGTCCGGCGAGAGACCGCGGGCCCGGCACCGACCGGGCGCCTTCCCCCACCTCCCGAGGAGCATCGCGTGAGCACAGACGGCGACAGCATCACGACGCCCCTGGTGCGCGGGCTCCTCGCGGCGCTGTCCGTGCTCGGGATCGGCCTGGCCGTGGTGGTCGTGCCGGCGCTGGCGGCTCAGGTCGCCGGCACCGCCTCGAGCGCCACCGCGCTGGACGCCGTGCTGATCGCGCTGAACGTCCTGGTGCTCGGGCACGGCGGCGGGGTCGTGCTGAGCACCGGCGTGATCGGCGGGGCGGTGACGCTCACCCCCGTCGGCCTGCAGATCCTGCTCGTGCTCCTGGCCGCGCTGTCGCTGCGCCGGGTCGGCCACCGCCTCGAGCTCGTGCGCGGCGACGGCGTGCTGCGCGTCGGGGCGCTGCGGGATGCGGGCGTCTCCCTCGCCGCCTTCGGCGGGACCTACGCGATCGGCCTCGCCGTGCTCGCCGCGATCGGCCGCAGCGCCGATGCCGCGCCGATGGTGACCTCCGCCGTCGTCTCCGGGGCGCTGGTCGCCGTCAGCGGCGGACTGATCGGCCTGCTGTGGTCGCTGCGGCGCGAGCCCATCACCGCGGTGCCGGGCGTGCGGGTGCTCGAGCTGCTGCCCGCCCCCTACGGCGCGGTCGCCCGCTCCGCCCTGCTGGCGGTGCTGGGTCTGTTCGGCGCCGGGATGCTGCTGGTGCTGGTCCTGATGCTCACGCACGTGCCGGCCCAGTCCGCGCTCTTCGACCAGCTCGCCCCCGGGATCGTCGGCGGCCTGGTGCTCACCCTCGTCCAGCTCGCCCTACTGCCGCTGCTGGCGGTGTGGGCGCTGGTGGTGCTGCTGGGCGGCACGGTCGTGGTGGGCACCTCCACCGGGATCTCCCTCGCCGAGGTCCAGACCGGCGTGCTGCCGGCCCTCCCGATCCTCGGCGCGCTGCCCGAGCCGGGCGACCTGCCGGGAGCGACCTGGGCGCTGATGCTGGTGCCCGCGCTCGCCGTCGGCCTCGGCGCCGTCTCCCTGGTGCGGGACGTGGCCGAGCTCGAGCGGCGCGAGCAGATCACGGCCTGGATCGCCTACCCGGTCGTGGTGGTCGTCGCGGTGCTGCTGCTCGCCGGGCTCACCACCGGCGGGATCGGCGACGGCCGCCTGGTGCACCTCGGCCCCGCCATGGGCACCCTCGTGCTGCCGCTGCTCGGCGTGGTCGTGCTCGCGACCGGGCTCGTGCTCGCCGTCCTCGCCACGGACCTCGTGCCGTGGACGCGGCGCACCATCGCGTCCCTGCGCGAGCGCGTGGACGCCGCCGAGTCCGAGGAGCGCGGCGAGGACGCCGGCCGGCGGGGGAGCACTGGCACGCGGGGGAGCTTCGGCTGGCGTTGGAGGACCGAGGGGACGGACTCCGACGGGACGGACGCCGACGGGCAGGACGCCGACGGCGCGACGGACGACGATGCGGACACGGCCGACGACGCCCGGGACGAGGACGCCCGGAGCGCGGACGCCAAGGACGATGCCGCTGCCGACGATGCCGACGAGGGCCCGACCGAGCCGCCCGCGGACGAGGATCCGCTCAGCCCCCGAGCAGGCCGCTGAGCCAGTCGACCATCGACCCCTGCGCCTCGGAGTCGCAGGTGGTGCGCGACTGCTCCGTGATCGCCGAGGAGCGGCACTCCTCGAGCTCGGCGAGCGGGCCGTAGAACAGGGTGCTCAGCAGCGCCCCGGAGATGATCATCAGCGTCGCCGGGACGCCGAGCAGACCCCCGATCACCACCATCGACCAGCGCCGGTCCTTCACCGACTGGACGATCACCGGTACCAGCAGCACGAGCGCGACCAGCCCGGTCACCCCCGCCAGCAGCGAGAGCGGCAGCGGCAGCATCATCAGCAGCCACGAGGCGAGCAGCGCGATCGCGAGCGCGCCCACCCGGCGGCGATGGCGCCTCTCCGGAGCGACGTCGGAGCGCGGGGACGAGTCGGAATCGCTGTTCACCCCACCCATTGTGCCGTGCCCGCGGCTGACGTCGTCGACCGGCCGGCGGGGCGGCGTCCCGCCCCGCCGCCGCGGCGGGCCCCTGGCCCCACCGCCGCCGCGGGCCCCCACCCCCGGCCCCGCCGCCTCGGCGGGCCCCCGGCTGCGCCGCGCACTACCCTGGGACGGTGACCCGCACCCCTGTCGTCGTCCTGATCTCCGGCACTGGCTCGAACCTCGCCGCCCTCCTCGCCGCCGCGGCGGAGGAGCAGTGCCCCTACGAGGTGGTCGCCGTCCTCGCCGACCGCGAGGCCTCCGGCCTCGAGCACGCCCGCGCCGCCGGCATCCCCACCGAGGTGGTGGCCCTGCGCGACCACCCCGACCGCGCCGCCTGGGACCGCGCCCTCACCGCCGCCGTCGCCGCCCACGATCCGCAGCTCGTGGTGCTCGCCGGATTCATGAAGCTCGTCGGCCCCCCGCTGCTCGAGTCCTTCGGCGGCCGGATCATCAACACCCACCCCGCTCTGCTGCCCGCCTTCCCCGGCGCCCACGGCGTGCGCGACGCCCTCGCCCACGGCGTGAAGGTCACCGGCTGCAGCGTGATCGAGGTCGACGCGGGCGTGGACACCGGGCGGATCCTCGCCCAGCGCGCCGTGGACGTGCTCGAGGAGGACACCGAGGAGGCCCTCCACGAACGGATCAAGGCCGTCGAGCAGCCGCTGCTGGTCGAGGTCGTGCGCGGACTCGCCGGCGCCCGCTGAGTCCCGCGGCCCGTCCCGCCGTCCATCGGGGCCGGTGGCGCCGCCCCGTCGCGGCCCCCGGGACCCGCGACGGGGTCTCAGCGCCGCTCGCCGGGGTCGGAGACGTCCGCGCCGCCCGCTAGGCTGGGCCCCACACGACTGGCGCAGGTGGGGGACCACCGGGGAGTGTTGTGACGTCGGGGGCATCGACCGCCTGGGTGCCCTCCGCAAGCAGATCCGAACAGGAGCACGCCACGTGAGCACCGCAGAACGCCGCCCGATCCGCCGAGCCCTCCTCTCCGTCTTCGACA
Organism: Brachybacterium sp. SW0106-09; assembly: GCF_001293905.1. Lineage (NCBI taxonomy): Bacteria > Bacillati > Actinomycetota > Actinomycetes > Micrococcales > Dermabacteraceae > Brachybacterium > Brachybacterium sp. SW0106-09. The sequence continues at coordinate 86,627 of NZ_BCAK01000013.1, read as the reverse complement.
AGACCGGCATCGTCGACCTCGCCCGCACCCTCGCCGAGCAGGGCGCGGAGATCGTCTCGACCGGCTCCACCGCCTCCACGATCCGCGACGCCGGCATCGCCGTGACCGAGGTGGAGTCCGTCACCGGCTTCCCCGAGATGCTCGACGGCCGCGTCAAGACCCTCCACCCGCGCGTGCACGGCGGGATCCTCGCCGACCAGCGACTGGAGTCCCACCGCGACCAGCTCGCCGAGCACGACATCGCCCCCTTCGACCTCGTGGTCGTGAACCTCTACCCCTTCGCCGAGACCGTCGCCGCCGGCGGCAGCTTCGCGGAGATCATCGAGAAGATCGACGTGGGCGGCCCGACCATGGTGCGCGGCGCCGCGAAGAACTTCGCCTCCGTCGCCGTGGTGGTGGACCCCGAGGGCTACCCGATCGCGGCCGAGGCCGCGGCGGAGGGCGGCTTCACCCTCGCCGAGCGCCAGGAGCTCGCCACCATCGCCTTCACCCGCACCGCCGAGTACGACGAGGCGATCAGCGACTGGATGCTCGGCCAGCTCGCCGAGGACGACGCGGACGCCGAGGCCGAGGTCGAGGCCGACGAGGAGGAGATCCCCTCGATCCTCGACCTCTCCGACGCCGACGCGGCCGAGCTCGGCATCACCGCGACCCTCCGCTACGGCGAGAACCCCCACCAGAGGGCCCGGCTCGCCGTCACCGACGAGACCGTCCCGGGCATCGCGGGCGCCGAGCAGCTCGGCGGCAAGGCCATGAGCTACAACAACTACGTCGACGCCGACGCCGCGGTGCGCGCCGCCCACGACCACGCCCGCCCCGCCGTCGCCGTGGTCAAGCACAACAACCCCTGCGGCGTCGCCGTGGTCGACGAGGGCCAGGACATCGCCCTCGCCCACGCTCGCGCCCACGGCACCGACCCCGTCTCCGCGTACGGAGGCGTGATCGCGGCGAACCGCACGGTCACCCTCGCCATGGCCCAGCAGGTCAAGCCGATCTTCACCGAGGTGATCCTCGCCCCCGGCTATGAGGACGAGGCCCTCGAGCTGCTGCGCACCAAGAAGAACCTCCGCATCCTGAAGCTCGAGGGGGAGTACTCCCGCGGCGTCGAGATGCGCGAGATCTGGGGCGGCATGCTGATCCAGGACGCGGACCGCATCGACGCAGGCGGCGACGCCCCCGCCGGCTGGACGCTCGCCGCGGGCGAGGCGGCCGACGAGGCGACCCTCGCCGACCTCGAGTTCGCCTGGCGCTCGGTGCGCGCCGTGAAGTCCAACGCGATCCTGCTGGCCGCGGATGGCGCCGCCGTCGGCATCGGGATGGGCCAGGTCAACCGCCTGGACTCCTGCCGCCTGGCCGTCTCCCGCGCCAACACCCTCGGCGAGCACGCCGAGGGAGAGGCCGCGCCGGAGCGGGCCCGCGGCGCGGTCGCCGCGTCGGACGCCTTCTTCCCCTTCGCCGACGGGGTGCAGATCCTGCTGGACGCCGGGGTGCGGGCGATCGTCCAGCCCGGCGGCTCGATCCGCGACGACGAGGTGATCGAGGCGTGCCGTGCCGCGGGCGTCACGCTCTACCTCACCGGCACCCGCCACTTCGCCCACTGACCGTCCGGCACCGCCCGTCCGCGCCGCCCGGCCCGGACGGGCGGCGCCGCCCCGCCCTGCCCGCGTCGGCCTGCGCCGATCCCGGGCAGGGATCCCCGATGGCGGAGGACCTCTGTTCACCTCCGGTCCATCCGTGACCTCTAAGCTTGGGCGCATCCACCAGCGAGCGCCGAAGGAGTGACCGTGAAGATCCCCGACAACCAGAGCCTGCGCGAGTACATCGAGCACCTGCGCGAGGAGGGGTACTCGGTCCAGGACGGCCACACCCCGGACCCGGACCTGATCGACCCTCAGGGGAACCCGGTCTACACCTGGCAGGAGGGGTACCCGTACGAGACCCGGATGGACCGGGAGGAGTACGAGCTGCAGAAGTACCAGCTCCAGGTCGAGCTGCTGAAGTTCCAGTACTGGCTCGAGGACAACGACCAGAAGGCCGTCATCATCTTCGAGGGGCGCGACGCGGCCGGCAAGGGCGGCACGATCAAGCGCTTCACCGAGCACCTCAACCCCCGCACCGCCCGCGTCGTCGCGCTGAACAAGCCCAGCGACCGCGAGCGCGGCCAGTGGTACTTCCAGCGCTACGTCCAGCACCTGCCCACCGAGGGCGAGATGGTGCTCTTCGACCGCTCCTGGTACAACCGCGCCGGCGTCGAGCGGGTGATGGGCTTCGCGACCCCCGAGCAGTACGAGACCTTCATGAACCAGGTCCCCTACTTCGAGCGGATGCTGGTGGACTCCGGCATTCACCTCACCAAGTTCTGGTTCTCCGTCTCGCAGAAGGAGCAGCGCACCCGCTTCGCGATCCGGCAGCTGGACCCGGTGCGGCGCTGGAAGCTCTCCCCGATGGACCTCGAGTCGCTGGACCGCTGGGAGGCGTACACCGAGGCCAAGGAGGAGATGTTCCGCCGCACGGACAAGAAGTACGCGCCGTGGACGATCATCCGCTCCAATGACAAGAAGCGCGCCCGCCTGAACGCGATGCGCTACTTCCTCTCCCAGTTCGAGTACGAGGACAAGGACCACGAGATCGTGGGGAGCCCGGACCCGAAGCTGGTCATGCGCGGCAAGATGGAGGAGGCCGACGAGTGAGCCGCTGACGGCGCCGCTCGCGCGACGGGCCGGTCACCCCTGGGGGTGACCGGCCCGTCGGCCGTCCGATGCGGCTCAGAAGTCCAGGCGCTCCGTGGGCGGCAGCGCCATCTCGCCCGAGTCGGGCTGCTCCGGCGCGGCGACCGGCTCCGGCTCCTCGTCCAGCGCCGGGATGGTGCCGGTGGCCGTCGCTCGGCGCGGCGAGGTCATCGAGGCGGGGGAGAGCAGCCCGGCCAGACGGGCCTCGTCCAGCAGGCCGCGCTCGAGCACCAGGTCCCGGACCGGACGGCCCGTCGCCAGCGCCTCCTCCGCGACCTCCGTCGCGGCCGCGTACCCGATCACCGGCACCAGCGCCGTGACCACCCCGATCGAGCGGTGCAGATAGTCCGCCAGCACCTCCTCGTTCAGGGTGATCCCGGCGACGCAGCGGTCGGCGAGAGTGTTCATCGCGCGGGTCATGATCTGCGTGGACTCGAGGATGTTGAAGGCGATCACCGGCTCGAACACGTTCAGCTGCAGCTGACCGCCCTCGGCCGCGAAGGTCACCGAGAGATCGTTGCCGATCACCTCGTAGGCGACCTGGTTGACGACCTCCGGGATCACGGGGTTCACCTTGCCGGGCATGATCGAGCTGCCCGGCTGCACGGCCGGCAGGTTGATCTCGTGCAGGCCGGCCCGCGGCCCGGAGCTCAGCAGGCGCAGGTCGTTGCAGATCTTCGAGATCTTCACCGCGATGCGCTTGAGGATCCCGGAGAAGGTCACGAAGGCGCCGGTGTCGCTGGTGGCCTCGACCAGGTCGGCGGAGACCACGAAGGGCACCCCGGTCAGCTCCGCGAGCTCGGCCGTGGCCATCGCCGCATAGCGCGGATCGGACGTGATGCCGGTGCCGATCGCCGTCGCGCCGAGGTTGATCTCCTGGAACAGCGTCGCGGTGCGGGTGAGGCGCTGGACGTCCTCCTCGATCGTGGTGGCCCAGGCGTGGAACTCCTGGCCCACCGTCATCGGGACCGCGTCCTGCAGCTGGGTGCGCCCCATCTTCAGGACCGAGGAGAACTCCTCGCCCTTCGCGCGCAGGGTGGAGATCAGGTGGTCCATCGCCTCGGCCAGCGCCGGGAAGGACAGCATGATCGTCAGCCGGATCGCGGTGGGGTAGACGTCGTTGGTGGACTGGCCGAGGTTGACGTGGTTGTTGGGGTGCAGCCGGTCGTACTGCCCCTTCTCGTGCCCGAGGATCTCCAGCGCGCGGTTGGCGATCACCTCGTTGGCGTTCATGTTCGTGCTCGTGCCGGCCCCGCCCTGGATCATGTCCACGATGAAGTGCTCGTGGAGGGCGCCGCCGATGATCTCCTCGCAGGCGCGGTCGATCGCCGCGAAGCGCTCGTCGTCGAGCGCCCCCAGGCGATGGTTGGCGCGGGCGGCGGCACGCTTGACCTGGGTGAGGGCCTCGATCATCCGGGGGAAGTGCTGCAGCTGCACCCCCGTGATGTGGAAGTTCTCGTTCGCCCGCAGGGTCTGGACGCCGTAGTAGGCATCGGCGGGGACGTCGCGGTCTCCGAGCAGATCGTGCTCACGGCGGGTGCCGGTCGACGTCGCACCGGGGCTGGTCATCGTGGGATCCTCCAGATGTCGCTGTGGCCGACGGCTCTGCCGGCCCCTGCCAGGGTAGCGGGGCGTGGCCCGTACGATGGCCGGGTGCGCGCGCCCCGATCCCCCCACACGCTCCGCGCCGCCTTGCGGCGGCAGGCGGTGCTCACTCTCGCCCTGCCCGCGCTCGCGCTGATCGTCCTGGTCGGGGCGACGCTGTCGGCGCCGCTGGCCGGCGTGCTCCTGGCGGCCCTGCTGCTGGTCCTCGCGCTGATGCGGGCCCTGCTGCCGGTGCGGGCGGTCGGCGCGCTCGCCGTCCGCTCCCGCGGCCTCGACGTCGCGGTGCTGCTCGCCCTCGCGCTCGGCATCGCGGTGCTGAGCACCTCGCCGAACCTCTGACCCGAAGCGCTCCGGGAGGGCCCGTCGGGGTGTGAGCTTCGTCGGCCCGCCGGCGGGAGCGGGGCCCGCCCGCGGTGTGGGACGATCTGTGCGTGCCCACCGACTCCGCCCGGCTCCATGCCGTGTTCGACCTCGCGATGAGGATCGGGGAGGGCCTGCTCACCAACGGTGCCGCCGCCTCGGAGGTCACCGCGACGGTGCTGCGGGTGACCAGCTCGTCCGGCCTGCGCAACGTCTCCGTGCAGGTCACCTTCAACGAGGTCACGATCTCCTATCTCGCCGACGAGTCCGCGACCCCGTTCACGAGGGTCCGCTCGGCAGGGGAGCAGACCCAGGACTTCGCGCGCCTGGCCGCCTTCGAGGACATCTCCCACCAGTACCTCTCCGGGGAGCTGCCGCTGGACGAGGCCCGGCACCGGGCCGCCGCGGTCCCGCAGCGCCAGCCGCTGTACCGGCTGGTGCTCGTGGTCGCGGGCTTCGCGGTGATGGGCGGCGCGGCCGCGCTCAGCTTCGGCGCCGGCAGCCTCGTCGTGGTCGCCGCGACCCTCGCCGCCGGGCTGCTGATCGCGGCGGCGGAGCTGCTGGCCCGGTGGAGCATCCCGCCGTTCTACAGCCAGGCGCTCGGCGGGCTCGTCGCCGTCGCCGCGGCGATCGGGGTCAGCGCGATCGACCCCACCGAGAACTCCTCGATCGTCGTGGTCTCGTGCCTGATCGTGCAGCTCGCGGGGCTCTCCTCGATCAGCGCCGTGCAGGACGCGGTGACGGGCTGGTACATCACCGCCGCGGGACGCATGCTCGAGACGCTCATGCTCACCGTCGGCATCGTGGTGGGCGTGCGCGCCGGGCTGCTCGCGGCCGACGCGATCGGCGCGGACATCTCCGTGACCGCGTCGATGCCGCTGTCGATCACGACGGCGCTGGTGGTGCTGATCTCGGGGCTCGGCATGGGGCTCGGCTACGGTGTCGGCACCCAGACCCCGCCCCGGCTGCTGCTGATGGCCGCGCTGGTCGCCGCCGGCTCGGGCCTCGTCTCGCACCTGATCACCGGGACGCTGAACGACCGCACCGTCGCCGTCGGCGTCGCCGCCTTCCTCACCGGCCTGGTCGCGACCGCGCTCGCCGACCGGGTGCGTGCCCCCTCCCTCGCCTTCGTCATGGCCGGGGTGATCCCGCTGGTGCCCGGCAGCCGGATCTACCGCGGCCTGCTCGGGCTGCAGGACGACCTCTCGGTGGGCATCTCCGAGCTGCTCGAGGCGGCGCAGGTCGCGATCGCGATCGCCGCGGGCGTCGTGCTCGGCCAGCTCATCTCCTCGCGGATCATGCCCTACTTCCGCCGCAGCGGCATCGCCTACACCCCGGCGATCTCGTCGCCCTTCACCACCATGCGCCGTCGCCGTCTCTCGCTTGGCACGCGGTCGATGCGGCGTCGTCGCGGCACTCCGGTGATCGAGCCGTCTACGATGACCGGAGAGATGACGGCGCTGTCACCGGCTCTGTTCGAGGACGCGGACCTGCTCGACGACCTCGAGCCCCCCGCGGATCTCGTGGACCGCGACCGCGGGGAGCGCCGCGACGAGGACGAGGAGGTCCCATGACCGAGAACGCACTGCTGGCCGTCGCCGGCTACTCCACCAGCGGCACCGGCCGCGGCCGCGGCATCGAGCTGCTGGCCCTGCGGTCCGACGGGCAGGGCCTCGCCGTCGAGCGTCGTGCCGCCGTCGACCTGCCCGACCCCTCCTTCGTGCTGTGGAGCGAGGACGGCACCCTGCTGCACGCGGTGCTCGAGACCGAGCCGACGCGGGTGGTCACCGTGCGCGTGGGCGAGGACGGGGCGCGGGCGGAGGTCGTCGCGGACCTCGCGCTGGACGGGGCGGGCGGCTGCCACCTCGCCCACGGCAGCGACGGCCGCTCCCTCGTGATCGCCCAGTACGGCTCCGGCTCCGTGGCGACGGTGGGCCTGGACGAGGAGGGCCTGCCCACCGCGCAGATCGACGTCGACGACCACCACGAGCTGACCGACGGCATCGCGGAGACGGCGCCGCACCCGCACCAGGTCGTGGCGCTGCCCGGCACCGAGGCCCTCGCCGTCCCCGACCTCGGCCTGGACCGCGTGCTGCTGTACCGCCAGGGCGCCGGCGGCATGATCGACATCGCCGGCGAGATCTCGCTGAGCCGGGGGAACGGGCCGCGCCACCTCGTGGCCGACCACGAGTCCGAGCAGATCCACATCGCCTGCGAGCGCTCCGGCATGGTCGCCACCGCCGTGCGCGCCCACGAGACCTCGCCCCGCTCCGTCCCCGCCGTCATGCCGCAGGCGCCGCGCCGCTGGGCCGTGCGCTCGATGATGCCGGCCAGCGGCAGTGAGTCCGCCGCCGCGCTCTCCCACATCGAGCTCGTCGCCGACGAGTCCGCGCTTCTGGTCGCCAACCGCGGCCCCGACACCCTCTCCCTGCTCTCCCTCGACGCGATGCGGCCGCAGCGCGTGGCCGAGGTCGAGGTGGGCGCGCACCCGCGTCACTTCACCCAGTGGGGCGACCTGGTGCTGGTCGCCGCGCAGGAGGGCGACCGGATCGACGTGCTGCGCCGTCGCGGCGAGGAGCTCTCGCGGGTCGGGGAGCCGATCCCCGCCCCGTCGGTCGCGTGCCTCGCGGTGCGTCCGGTGGCCTGAGGACCGCGTCCCGGGAGCGGTCTCCCCGGACGCGGGTGAGCGGCTCCGCAGCGGACCTGTTGCCGACGGTGGCCGCGAGACGGATAGACTCACCGGCGCCCTACCGGTCGGCCGGTGGGTTCCGTCGTGCCCTCGCCCCGTCCTGGAAGGACCCTTCCCGATGACCGCTGCCGCTGACTCCCGCACCGCTCCCGCTCGGCAGGGAGCGGTGCTCTCGGCCGCACCGGAGCGCTCCGCGGCCGCCGATCGCGCCGCCGAGAGGTTCGAGCGGTCCTTCGGCTACGCGCCCGACGGGGTCTGGTCCGCGCCGGGCCGCGTCAACATCATCGGCGAGCACGTCGACTACCAGGACGGCCTCTGCCTGCCGATGGCGATCTCGCACCGCTGCTTCGCCGCCGCCGCCCGCACCCCCACCTCGCGGGTGCGTCTGCGCTCCGCCCAGGACGACCTCGAGCTCGACCTCGACGCGGCCGAGCTCGAGCCCGGCGCGGTCGAGGGCTGGCCCGCCTATGTCGCCGGCGTGCTCTGGGCGCTGCGCCCCTTCATCTCCGGCGCCGTCACCCAGGGCATGGACATCCTCATCGACGGGCAGGTCCCGCTCGGGGCGGGCCTGTCCAGCTCGGCCGCGCTCGAGTGCGCCGCCGCCGAGGCGATCGAGGCGCTGCTGACCCTGGGCACCACGCCGCTGGATCGGGTGCGCGCCGCGATCACCGCCGAGACCGACTTCGCCGGCGCCTCCACGGGCGGGCTCGACCAGTCCGCCTCGGTCCTCTCCCGTGAGGGCCACGCCCTGTTCCTGGACTGCCGGGACTTCTCCACCCGCGCGGTGCCCTGGGACCTCGCCTCACAGGGCCTCGCCCTGCTCATCACCGACACCCGCGCCGAGCACTCCCACGTCGACGGGGAGTACACGGCGCGCCGTGCGGACAGCGAGCGCGCCGCTGAGGCGCTCGGCGTGCCGACCCTGCGCGATGCGGATCAGGCCCGGCTCGAGGAGCTCCTGGCGAGCATCGACGACGAGGTCGTGCGCCGCCGCGCCCGCCACGTGATCACAGAGATCCAGCGCGTGCAGGAGTTCGATGCGCTGCTCGCCGCCGGGACGGTGCGCGCGCACGTCGCGGAGCTCGGCGCGCTGCTGAACGCCTCCCACGACTCGCTGCGCGAGGACTACGAGGTGACCGTCCCGCAGCTCGACCTCGCCGTGGACACCGCCCGCACGGCCGGCGCGCACGGTGCCCGCATGACCGGCGGCGGATTCGGCGGCTCGACCATCGCGCTGGTCGAGGCGGAGCAGGCGCAGCAGGTCGCCGAGGCGATCGCCGCCGCCTTCGAGGCCGCCGGCTTCACCGCGCCGGAGTTCTTCCTGGCCCTGCCTTCGGAGGGCGCCGGACAGGACCGCTGAGCCGCGACGCCGGAAGCACCGCCTGACGACGTCCCGCCGTCGTCGGTGCTTCCCCGCCGCCCGTGCGGCACCGTCGTCAGCGCGTCGCGTCCCCGGGCGCGGGCGCCGCGAGCCAGTCCCGCACCCCCGCGAGGAGCCGGGAGCGGACCGGCTCGGGAGCGGCCGAGAGACGGACCGAGGAGGCGGCGAGGTCGGCGAGCTCGGCGTCGTCCAGCCCGATCCGCCGCGCGGTCTCGTACTGGTCCAGCAGCCGGGAGCCGAACAGCAGCGGGTCGTCCGCGCCGAGCGCGATCTGCGCCCCGGCCTCCATCAGACGGCGCAGCGGCACGTCCTCGGCGTGCTCGAGCACGCCGAGGGAGGCGTTCGAGGCCGGGCAGAGCTCGAACCCGATCCCGGCCCCCACCACGTGCTCCAGCAGCTGCGGGTCCTCGGCGGCGCGCACCCCGTGACCCAGACGGTCCGGTCGCAGGTGCTCGACGACCTCCCGCACGTGCGAGGGCCCCAGCAGCTCCCCGCCGTGCGGCACCGACAGCAGCCCGGCCTCCCGCGCGATGCGGAAGGCGGGGGCGAAGTCCTCGGTGTCACCGCGTCGCTCGTCGTTGGAGAGCCCGAAGCCGATCACCCGACCGGCGCTGCGCGCCGCGAGCCGGGCCAGGGCGCGGGCGTCCAGCGGATGCCGGGTGCGGGAGGCGGCCACCACGATCCCGACGCTGACCCCGGTCTCCGCCTCGGAGCGCTCGGCCTGGTCCAGCACGATCTCGACCGCGGGGGTGATCCCGCCGACGAAGGGCGCATAGCTGGTCGGGTCCACCTGCAGCTCGAGCCGGCCCGAGCCCTCGGCGGCGTCGTCCTCCACCGCCTCGTGGAGCAGGCGCCGCATCGCCGAGGCCGAGTCGACGACCGCGCGGGCGGTGTCGTACTGGCGCTGGAAGCGGAACCATCCGCGCCGGTCGGGCTCGACCTGCAGGGCCACGTCGTCGGTGAGCGAGCGGGGCAGTCGCATGCCCCGCTCCGCGGCCAGCTCCCACAGCGTCGTCGGACGCATCGAGCCCGTGAAGTGCAGGTGCAGATGCGCCTTGGGCAGGGTCCGCAGGTCGCGGCCCGATCCGGCGGGGGAGGGGCTCATCCCGCCAGGAGCGCGGCCACCCGGTCGATGCCCTCGACGATGTCCTCGTCCCCGAGGGCGTAGGAGAAGCGCAGGTGGCCGGGGGCGCCGAAGGCCTCGCCCGGCACGGCGGCGACCTCCGCCTCCTCGAGGATCACGGTCGCGAGCTCGGTCGAGCTGGTCACCTTCCGGCCGCGGATCTCCCGGCCCAGCAGCGCCGACACGTCGGGGAAGACGTAGAACGCGCCGGTGGGCGTCGGCACGGTGAAGCCGTCGATCGCGGAGAGCTTCTCGACGATCAGCTGCCGACGCCGGTCGAAGGCGAGGCGCATCTCCTCGACGGGCTCCGTCGGCCCCGTCAGCGCCGCGAGCGCCGCCCGCTGGGCGATGTTGTTGACGTGGGAGGTGAGATGGGACTGCAGGTTCGAGGCCGCCTTGATGACGTCGAGGGGCCCCACCATCCAGCCCACCCGCCAGCCGGTCATCGCGAAGGACTTCGCCACGCCGCCGAGCAGGATCGTGGTGTCGGCGAGCTCGGGGACGGCCTTCAGCACCGAGGTGAAGGGCATGTCGCCGTAGGTGAGGGACTGGTAGATCTCGTCGGTGATCACCCACAGCCCGTGCTCGAGCGCCCAGCGGCCGATCTCCTCGACCTGCTCGGGGGAGAGCACCGCGCCGGTCGGGTTCGAGGGGGAGCACAGCACCAGGGCGCGGGTGCGGTCGGTGAGGGCGGCTTCGAGCTGCGCGACGGTGGGGACGTAGCCCTGGTCGGCGCCGGCGAGGACGGGGACCTCGGCCGCGCCCGACTGGCGGATCGCCTCGGGGTAGGTGGTCCAGTACGGGGCGGGCAGCAGCACCTCATCGCCCGGGTCCAGCACGGTCGCGAAGGCCTGGAACACGGCCTGCTTGCCTCCGTTGGTCACCAGCACCTGGGCCGGGTCGATCTCGAGCGCCGTCGTGGCCGAGACCGATGCGGCGAGGGCCTCGCGCAGCTCGGGCAGCCCCGCGGTCGCGGAGTAACGGTGGTTGCGCGGATCGCGCGCGGCCTCCACGGCGGCGTCGACGATGTGCGCGGGGGTCGGGAAGTCGGGCTCTCCGGCGCCGAAGCCGATGACGGGCCGACCGGCGGCCTTGAGCGCCTTGGCGGTCGCGTCGACCGCGAGGGTCGCGGAGGGCTCGATCGCGCCGATGCGCTGCGAGATGCGGGAACGGGAGGCGGGAGTGCGTGCGTCGTCGGTGGTCACCCGACTATCGTGGCAGAGCCCGCCCCGCGCCGCCAGGATGGACGCCCCTCGGGAACGGGGCGCGCCGGGACTCCCTGGGGCGCCGGAATGTGACGTGATGCGGGCCGATTCGCACGAGCCCCCATCGGCTTGTATGCTGGTCGCTGGTCAGAATCGCTCAGGCCACTCGGGGCACGTCCCGGGACCGGGCGAGGCGACCGCACGGGGCTCGTCCCCGTGAAGGGCAGTGGCGCAATTGGTAGCGCAGCGGTCTCCAAAACCGCAGGTTGCAGGTTCGAGCCCTGTCTGCCCTGCCGGTCCGGCCGGGGTCACCCGGCCGGATGCGGATGACCTCGACGAGATCGGATAGCTCCCTGTGAACTCCAGCCAGAACGCCCCGTCGGCACCGCGCACCGGTGACGCCCAGGGCTCCGGGTCGAAGAACCCGTTCCTGGCCATCGGGCTGTTCATCCGTCAGGTGATCGCCGAGCTGCGCAAGGTGGTCGTCCCCAGCAGGCGCGAGCTGATCCTGTACTCGATCACGGTGCTGCTTTTCGTCGCCTTCATGATCCTGCTGATCTTCGGGCTCGACGCCGCCTTCAGCTGGATCTCGCGGATCGCCTTCACGGTCCCCGACGTGTGAGCGGGCGCCTGATCCGCACCTCGCACAGCCCTGTGACCGACCAGTCCACCGCAGCCAGGAAGGCAGGTTCCCGCCGATGAGCGAGACGACCTCTACCCCCGACGAGTCCTTCGACGACGTCGACGACACCCTCTCCTTCTCCGCCTCGGCCCCGACCGGCCAGGCCGCGGGCGAGGACGTCGCCGCCGAGGAGACCGCGGCCGAGGACGCCGAGCTCGACGCGGAGCTCCCCGACGACGACGCACCGGCCGACGACGAGAGCGCCGAGGCGCCCGTCGAGACCGACGAATCCGACGAGCCGGCTGACGCCGACGAGGCCCCGGTCGCTGAGGAGGCCGACGACGCCCCCGCGGCCGAGGAGCCCGAGGAGGACCCGGTCCAGCAGCTGCGCATGCACCTGCGCTCCGCGCTCGGCGAGTGGTACGTCATCCACTCCTACTCCGGGCACGAGAACCGCGTGAAGACCCAGCTCGCCACGCGCACCGAGACCATGGACATGGAGGAGTTCATCTTCGAGGTCCAGGTCCCGATGGAGGACGCGACCGAGGTCAAGAACGGCCAGAAGAAGATCGTCCGCCGCGTGCGCATCCCCGGCTACGTGCTGGTGCGCATGGACCTGACCACCGAGTCCTGGCGCGTCGTGCGCGACACCCCCGGCGTGACCGGCTTCGTCGGCAACGCGACCGAGCCCACCCCGCTCACCTTCGACGAGATCTTCTCGATGCTCGCGCCGTCCGTCGGCCTGCCCGAGAAGAAGCGCTCCTCCGGCTCGTCCGGCTCCTCCTCGAAGCCCGCGGCCGCGCAGAAGGTCCCCGACTTCCAGGTCGGCGAGTCCGTCACCGTCATGGACGGCCCCTTCGAGACCATGCCGGCCACGATCTCCGAGATCCACGCCGAGGCCCAGAAGCTCCAGGTGCTCGTGTCGATCTTCGGCCGCGAGACCCCGGTCGAGCTCGGCTTCGACCAGGTCGCCAAGATCTGAGCAGCCCGGTCCGCCTCGTGCGGACCCTCGGGCGCGCGGCCCCTCGCCCGCGTCCGCCCCGAATCCCCGCGGCGCGCCCGGCTCCGGCCGGACGGGCTCCCCGGTGGGGGAGTACGACCGAGATCACGCCTGATCGAGGTCGACGCCGCCGCGACGTGCAGGTAACGTCGCATCCCGGATCCGAGCCCCTCGGGGCGCGGCTCCTGCAGTGGGAGGAGCGCGTGATGAGCTCCGCCCGGACCACACCACAGTAAGGAAGAGCAATGGCTCCCAAGAAGAAGATCGCGAGCATCATCAAGCTCCAGATCCAGGCCGGCCAGGCCACCCCTGCGCCGCCCGTGGGTCCCGCGCTCGGCGCTGCCGGCGTGAACATGATGGAGTTCGTGAAGGCCTACAACGATCGCACCGCCGATCAGCGTGGCAACATCATCCCCGTCGAGATCACGGTCTACGAGGACCGCTCGTTCACCTTCATCACGAAGACCCCGCCGGCGGCGGAGCTCATCAAGAAGGCCGCCGGCCTCCAGAAGGGCTCGGCCGTCCCGCACACCGACAAGGTCGGCAAGATCACCCAGGCTCAGGTCCGCGAGATCGCGGAGACCAAGATGCCTGATCTGAACGCGAACGACATCGAGGCCGCGGCGAAGATCGTCGAGGGCACCGCTCGTTCCATGGGCATCACGGTGGAGGGCTGAGAACGATGGCATTCCGTAGCAAGGCTTACAAGAACGGCGCCGCTCTGATCGAAGAGGGCCGCGCGTACTCCCCGCTGGACGCCCTGCGCCTCGCGCAGAAGTCCAGCCCGGCGAAGTTCGACGCCTCCGTCGAGGTCGCGATGCGTCTCGGCGTCGACCCCCGCAAGGCGGACCAGATGGTGCGCGGCACCGTCAACCTGCCCAACGGCACCGGCAAGACCGCCCGCGTCATCGTCTTCGCGTCCGGCGCGCAGGCCGAGGCCGCTCTCGCGGCGGGCGCCGACGAGGTCGGCGACGACGACCTGATCGAGAAGGTCGCCGGCGGCTGGACCGACTTCGACGCGGCCGTCGCCACCCCGAACCTGATGGGCAAGGTCGGCAAGCTGGGCCGCGTGCTCGGCCCCCGCGGCCTCATGCCGAACCCCAAGACCGGCACCGTGACCATGGACGTCACCAAGGCCGTGGGCGACATCAAGGGCGGCAAGATCGAGTTCCGCACCGACCGTGCGGCGAACCTGCACTACATCGTCGGCAAGGTCTCCTTCACCGACAAGCAGCTCGTCGAGAACTACGTCGCGGCGCTGGACGAGATCCTCCGTCTCAAGCCGTCCGCGTCCAAGGGGCGCTACATCACGAAGATCACCGTGTCCACCACCATGGGCCCCGGCATCCCGGTCGACGTGAACCGTACCCGCAACCTCCTCGAGGACACCGACGAGGCCTGAGCCTCCTCGACTCCTCGAATCTCGGCGCCCCGCCCACCGCTCAGGTGGGCGGGGCGCCGTACTGTGCGGGGCGCATCGCCACTGGCAGGGAGTTGTTCGACGCCCGGTACCGCTTTGCTGGTACGTCCCGTCGAACTAATGCGCGGGGCCGCCCCGGTTGTCGGGTTGTTCGACGTCCGGTACCGCTTCACCGGTACCTCCCGTCGATCAAGTCAGTCACTGGCCGCGTCGCGGGGTGCATCGCCGCCGGCAAGGGAGTTGTTCGACGTCCGGTACCGCTCTGCTGGTACTTCCCGTCGAACAGGTGCGCCGAGCGCTGCGCGGTACGGAGATCCGGTGCCGGTGGGGGAGGGGGCGCAGAGGGCTGAGCGTCGGCTGATCGCCGTCCCGCGGTGGGCAGGACCCCGGCCTCCCGCCGCCGGGCGCCTCGAGCGGCCCATCTCGCGGCGCACGCCGCCCACCACCCGGCGCCCGCCGCCCACCACCCGGCGCACGCCGCCCACCACCCGGCGCACGCCGCCCACCGCCCGCCGCCCGCCGCCCACCTCCCACCGCCCACCTCCCGCCGCTCGTCGTCGGACTGTGACGGAGACCGCCGCCCGTACCGTGGCGCGCGCCCCCGTCCCTGCACTACTCTGGACCTACCGAAGACCGCCGGTCGTCGCCCTCCACCCGGAGAGCGACCGAAGAAGTCCCCACGGGACGGCCTGCGCAGGTGAACGAACGCGACCCGCACGGTCGCGCCCTCTGAGGAGCAGCTGCTCCCGGGGAGCCGGATCGTGCGTGCTGGCCTCGACACCTGCGTGTCGAGGCCTTTTCCTGTTCAAGGGCCCTTCACCCGGTGGCGAGAGACCTCTGGAAGGAGGGCCATGGCGAATCCCGAGAAGGTGGACGCCGTCGCGGAGATCGCGGACATGTTCCGCGAGTCCGACGCCGCCGTCATCACCGAGTATCGCGGGCTCAGCGTGGGGGAGCTCAAGGAGCTCCGTCGTGCGCTGGGTTCCGAGACGACCTACGCCGTGGTGAAGAACACGCTCACGGAGATCGCCGCCCGCGAGGCCGGCATCGACGTGTTCGACGGCACGCTCAGCGGGCCGACCGCGATCGCCTTCATCAAGGGCGAGCCGGTGGAGCCTGCGAAGGCTCTGCGTGACTTCGCCAAGACCCACGACAAGCTCGTGGTCAAGTCCGGCTACTTCGAGGGCAAGCTGCTCTCGCAGGAGGACGTCCAGAAGCTCGCGGACCTCGAGTCCCGCGAGGTCCTGCTGGCCAAGGCCGCCGGCGCCATGAAGGCGTCGATGTCCAAGGCCGCCGCAGTGTTCGCTGCACCGCTGTCCAAGACGGCGCGCACCGTGGACGCGCTGCGGGCCAAGCAGGAAGCCGCCTGAGCCTCCCGGCTCACCGGCTTCCGCACCACAGCCACAGCGCTGTCCCCCGGCTGCCCCGTCGGAGCATCCGGATCGCAAGACCCGGCGCGTGAGCGCCGCTCAACACCGCAGGGACGCAGGTCCCGCCTACAGGAAGGAACGCCCTCATGGCGAAGCTCAGCAACGACGAGCTCATCGAAGCTTTCAAGGAGATGTCCCTCATCGAGCTCTCCGAGTTCGTGAAGCAGTTCGAGGACGTCTTCGACGTCACCGCCGCCGCCCCCGTGGCCGTCGCCGGTGCCGCTCCCGCCGCCGGTGGTGGCGAGGCCGCCGCCGAGGAGGAGAAGACCGAGTTCGACGTCATCCTCGAGTCGGCCGGCTCCGCGAAGATCGCCGTCATCAAGGAGGTGCGCGGCCTGACCTCCCTCGGTCTGAAGGAGGCCAAGGCGCTCGTCGACGAGGCCCCCAAGCCCGTCCTCGAGGGTGTCAAGCAGGAGGACGCCGAGGCCGCCAAGGCGAAGCTCGAGGAGGCCGGCGCGACCGTCACCGTCAAGTGATCTCCGGCGCACGCCCCGGCGTGCGCCTCATCTGACGGCAGTCGCACTGCCCCTGGAAGGGCCGTTCCGCATCGCGCGGGGCGGCCCTTCCGCATGTCCGCAGCGGGGGAGCGGCGCGCACGGGCACGATCCAGGCCCGCGCCCGGCCGGCTCTCGGGCCCCAGGCATCGGGGCGCAGCGCCGGCACGATCTCTGCGCGAGGCTCCGAGGAATCGCCTCTGACATGGCCCGACACCCCGTCACAGGCCCCGCCTGCTTGACTGCGGGACGATTTCCGTCCACACTTTTTCCCGTACGGGGCTGATCCTGCCGCATGCGCCCGGTGTGATGACACCGCCGGGCCGGTCGAGACAGACGGGCAGGACGCGCCGACGAGAACCCCGCGCCAGGCATATAGCGGCCGACGCGGATGGAGGAGCCCTTTCGGGGGCCTTGTCTCCATCCGCGATTTTGTGTATGCTCAGTCCTTGCGCTGCGCGTCTCCCGTGGGTTCCGTCGCCTGACCTCGACATCGTCTGCTCCATCGCCCGACGGGTGTTCGCCGCGCCTGGGATTCCGTCATCGGCCTGTGGAAGGACCCCCCTTTGGCTGCCTCGAGCACCGATCGCACCACCGACATCGCACTTCGCACCGCCTCCCCTCGCGTCACCTTCGCGAAGCTCGGCGACCCTCTCGAGGTCCCGGATCTGCTGAGTCTGCAGACCACCTCGTTCGACTGGTTGCTGGGCAACGAGCGCTGGCAGGAGCGTGCGGCCGAGGCCGCCGCTGCCGGCCGTGAGGACGTGCCGCAGACCTCCGGTCTCGCGGACATCCTCGAGGAGATCTCCCCGATCGAGGACTTCGCCGGCAACATGTCGCTGTCGTTCCGCGACCACACCTTCGACGACCCGAAGTACACGGTCGAGGAGTGCAAGGAGAAGGACCTCACCTACGCGGCTCCGCTGTACGTCATCGCGGAGTTCATGAACAACGAGACCGGTGAGATCAAGACCCAGACGGTCTTCATGGGCGAGTTCCCGCTCATGACCGACAAGGGCACCTTCATCATCAACGGCACCGAGCGCGTCGTCGTCTCGCAGCTCGTCCGCTCCCCGGGCGTGTACTTCGAGGAGTCGATCGACAAGACCTCGGACAAGCACATCTTCTCCGCCAAGGTCATCCCCTCGCGCGGTGCCTGGCTCGAGTTCGAGGTCGACAAGCGCGACCAGGTCGGCGTGCGCATCGACCGCAAGCGCAAGCAGTCCGTCACGACCCTGCTGCAGGCCCTCGGCATGTCCCACAGCGACATCCTCGAGGAGTTCGGCGAGTTCGAGTCGATGCGCTCCACCCTCGAGAAGGACCGCATCGCCTCCCAGGACGAGGCCCTCATCGACATCTACCGCAAGCAGCGCCCGGGCGAGCCGCCCACGCGCGATGCGGGCGAGGCGATGCTGAACAACCTCTACTTCAACGCCAAGCGCTACGACCTCGCGAAGGTCGGCCGCTACAAGATCGACAAGAAGCTCGGCCTCGAGGGCAGCCTCTCCGAGTCGACCCTGCGCCTGCAGGACATCGTCGCGACCATCAAGTACATCGTGGCCCTGCACGACGGCGTCTCCGAGTACACGAGCGTCGACGACCGTCCGGTGCGCGTCGAGACCGACGACATCGACCACTTCGGCAACCGTCGCATCCGCGCCGTCGGCGAGCTGATCCAGAACCAGGTCCGCACGGGCCTGTCCCGCATGGAGCGCGTCGTCCGCGAGCGCATGACCACGCAGGACGTCGAGGCGATCACCCCGCTGACGCTGATCAACATCCGTCCGGTCACCGCGGCGATCAAGGAGTTCTTCGGAACCTCCCAGCTCTCGCAGTTCATGGACCAGAACAACCCGCTCTCGGGCCTGACCCACAAGCGTCGCCTCTCGGCGCTGGGCCCCGGCGGCCTCTCCCGCGACCGCGCGGGCATGGAGGTCCGTGACGTCCACCCGAGCCACTACGGCCGCATGTGCCCGATCGAGACCCCCGAGGGTCCGAACATCGGCCTGATCGGTTCGCTGGCGACCTTCGCCCGCATCAACCCCTTCGGCTTCGTGGAGACCCCGTACCGCAAGGTCGTCGACTCCGTCGTGACCGACGAGATCGTCTACCTCACCGCGGATGACGAGGATCGCCACATCATCGCCCAGGCGAACGCGAAGATCGACGAGGACGGCCACTTCCTCGCCGACGAGGTGCTCGTGCGCCTCCCCGGCGGCGAGCCCGACCTCGTGCCGATCTCGGACGTGGACTACATGGACGTCTCCGCACGTCAGATGGTCTCCGTCGCGACCGCGATGATCCCCTTCCTCGAGCACGACGACGCCAACCGTGCGCTCATGGGCTCGAACATGCAGCGCCAGGCCGTGCCGCTGCTCCGCTCCGAGATGCCGCTGGTCGGCACGGGCATGGAGCGTCGCGCCGCGGTCGACGCGGGTGACGTGGTCGTCGCGCAGAAGGGAGGCGTCATCGAGGAGCTCTCGGCGGACCTCATCATGGTGATGGCCGACGACGGCACCCGTCAGACCTACCCGATCGGGAAGTTCCAGCGCTCCAACGCCGGCAACTCCTACAACCAGCGCGTCCTCTTCGACGAGGGCGACCGCGTCGAGGCCGGCTCCATCCTGGCCGACGGCCCCTCGACCGACCAGGGCGAGCTCGCCATCGGCAAGAACCTGCTGGTCGCCTTCATGTCCTGGGAGGGCCACAACTACGAGGACGGCATCATCCTGTCCTCGCGCATGGTCCAGGACGACGTCCTCACCTCGATCCACATCGAGGAGCACGAGGTCGACGCCCGCGACACCAAGCTCGGCAAGGAGGAGATCACCCGGGACATCCCGAACGTCGGCGACGACGTGCTGGCCGATCTCGACGAGCGCGGCATCATCCGCATCGGCGCCGAGGTCGAGCCGGGCGACATCCTGGTCGGCAAGGTGACCCCGAAGGGCGAGACCGAGCTGACCCCGGAGGAGCGCCTGCTGCGCGCGATCTTCGGCGAGAAGGCCCGCGAGGTGCGCGACACCTCGCTGCGCGTCCCGCACGGCGAGTCCGGCACCGTCATCGGCGTGCGCGTCTTCACCGACGACGAGGACGGGGACATCCTCCCCACCGGCGTCAACGAGATGGTCCGCGTCTACGTGGCCCAGAAGCGCAAGATCACCGACGGCGACAAGCTCGCCGGCCGCCACGGCAACAAGGGCGTCATCGCGAAGATCCTGCCGGTCGAGGACATGCCGTTCCTGGAGGACGGCACCCCGATCGACATCATCCTCAACCCGATGGGCGTGCCCGGCCGAATGAACATCGGCCAGGTCATGGAGACCCACCTCGGCTGGGTCGCGAAGTCCGGCTGGGAGCTCGATCCCGAGGACCCGACCGCCGCGGACCTGCCCGAGGCCGCGCTGCACGGCGAGCCCGGCACCCCGGTCGCGGTCCCGGTCTTCGACGGCCTCACCGCCGACGAGGTCACCGGCCTGATCGCCAACCACCTGCCCAACCGCGACGGCGAGCGGATGGTCAAGGAGAACGGCAAGGCGCGCCTGTTCGACGGCCGCTCCGGCGAGCCGTTCCCGGACCCGATCTCCGTGGGCTACATGTACATGCTGAAGCTCCACCACCTGGTGGACGACAAGCTGCACGCCCGCTCGACCGGTCCGTACTCGATGATCACGCAGCAGCCGCTGGGCGGTAAGGCCCAGTTCGGCGGCCAGCGCTTCGGCGAGATGGAGGTGTGGGCCCTGGAGGCCTACGGCGCCGCCTACGCCCTGCAGGAGCTGCTGACCATCAAGTCCGACGACATCTCAGGCCGCGTGAAGGTGTACGAGGCGATCGTCAAGGGCGAGAACATCCCCGAGCCCGGGATCCCGGAGTCCTTCCGCGTGCTGCTCAAGGAGATGCAGTCGCTGTGCCTGAACGTGGAGGTGCTGTCCAGCGACGGCACCGCCCAGGAGGTCCAGGAGAGCGACGAGGAGGTCTTCCGCGCCGCGGAGGAGCTCGGCATCGACCTGTCCCGCCGGCCCCACGAGGGCGTCGGCTCCATCGAAGAGGTCTGACGGACGGGGGACCGGGAGGTCCCGTCGGCCGCCCCGCGCCGCCGACGGGCCTCCCGGCCCCGCCCTCGACCCCCGTTCCCTCAGACACCACGACTTCCGATCGAGAGAAGGACACCTGTGCTCGACGTCAACACCTTCGATGAGCTGCGCATCGGCCTCGCGACCGCCGATGACATCCGCGGCTGGTCCCACGGCGAGGTCAAGAAGCCCGAGACCATCAACTACCGCACCCTGAAGCCCGAGATGGACGGCCTGTTCTGTGAGCGCATCTTCGGTCCCACCCGGGACTGGGAGTGCTACTGCGGCAAGTACAAGCGCGTCCGCTTCAAGGGCATCGTCTGCGAGCGCTGCGGCGTGGAGGTCACCAAGTCCTCCGTGCGCCGTGAGCGCATGGGCCACGTGGAGCTCGCGGCCCCCGTCACCCACATCTGGTACTTCAAGGGCGTGCCGAGCCGTCTCGGCTACCTGCTGGACCTGGCCCCGAAGGATCTCGAGAAGATCATCTACTTCGCGGCGTACATGGTCACCGACGTGGACGAGCAGGCCCGCCACGACGACATGCCCGATCTGCAGGCCCGCTTCGACCTCGAGGTCAAGGAGCTCGAGAACGAGCGCGACGCCGCGATCAACCAGCGCGCCGTCACCGCGGAGAAGGACCTCGCCCAGCTCGAGGAGGAGGGTGCCAAGGCCGACGCGAAGCGCAAGGTCCGCGACTCCTCCGAGCGCGAGCAGGCCCAGATCCGCAAGAAGTACGACGCGGAGGTCGACCGCATCTCCCGCGTCTGGGAGCGCTTCAAGACCCTCAAGGTCGCCGACCTCGAGGGCGACGAGCAGCTCTATCGCGCGATGAAGCTGCGCTACGGCACCTACTTCGAGGGCGGCATGGGCGCCGAGGCGATCCAGCGTCGTCTCGCCGACTTCGACCTCGAGGCCGAGGCGGAGACGCTGCGCGAGATCATCGCCACCGGCAAGGGGCAGAAGAAGGCCCGTGCGCTCAAGCGCCTCAAGGTCGTCTCCGCCTTCCTCACCACCACCAACTCGCCCGTCGGCATGGTGCTGGACGCGGTCCCGGTCATCCCGCCGGACCTGCGCCCGATGGTGCAGCTGGACGGCGGCCGCTTCGCGACCTCCGACCTCAACGACCTGTACCGTCGCGTGATCAACCGCAACAACCGCCTCAAGCGGCTGCTGGATCTCGGCGCCCCCGAGATCATCGTGAACAACGAGAAGCGCATGCTGCAGGAGTCGGTCGACTCGCTGTTCGACAACGGCCGTCGTGGTCGCCCGGTCACGGGCCCCGGCAACCGTCCGCTGAAGTCGCTCTCCGACATGCTCAAGGGCAAGCAGGGCCGCTTCCGTCAGAACCTGCTGGGCAAGCGCGTGGACTACTCCGCTCGCTCCGTGATCGTCAACGGTCCGCAGCTGAAGCTGCACCAGTGCGGTCTGCCCAAGGGCATGGCGCTGGAGCTGTTCAAGCCCTTCGTGATGAAGCGCCTGGTCGAGCTCAGCCACGCCCAGAACGTCAAGGCCGCCAAGCGCATGGTCGAGCGCGCCCGCCCCGAGGTCTGGGACGTGCTCGAGGAGGTCATCACCGAGCACCCGGTGCTGCTCAACCGTGCGCCGACCCTGCACCGCCTGGGCATCCAGGCCTTCGAGCCGCAGCTCGTCGAGGGCAAGGCGATCCACCTGCACCCGCTGGTGTGCGCCGCCTTCAACGCGGACTTCGACGGCGACCAGATGGCCGTGCACCTCCCGCTGTCGGCGGAGGCGCAGGCCGAGGCCCGCATCCTGATGCTGTCCTCGAACAACATCCTCAAGCCGTCCGACGGCCGTCCGGTCACCATGCCCGCGCAGGACATGATCATCGGTCTGTACCACATCACCACGGTGCGCGAGGACGTCGAGGGCGCGGGCCGCTCCTTCTCCTCCGTGGCCGAGGCGATCATGGCCTTCGACCGCGGTGAGCTGCACCTGAACGCGCCCGTCTCCCTCCGCTTCGAGGACACCGTCCCGCCGAGCGACTGGGAGGCCCCCGAGGGCTGGACCGAGGGCGACCCGATCACCCTCACCACCACCCTCGGCGCGGTGTACTTCAACGAGACGCTGCCGGAGGACTTCCCCTTCGTGCAGGGCCAGGTCGGCAAGAAGCGCCTGGGCGGGATCGTCAACGCCCTCGCCGAGCGCTATGACAAGGGCCAGGTCGCCGCGTCCCTCGACGCGCTGAAGGCCTACGGCTTCTCGTGGTCCACCCGCTCGGGCGCGTCCTTCGCGCTGTCCGACGTGGTGACACCGCCCGGCAAGGCGGAGATCATTGCGAAGCACGAGGCGAAGGCCGCCCAGGTCCAGGAGAACCGCGACCTCGGCCTCATCTCCGAGTCCGAGCGCAACGCGGAGCTCATCGACATCTGGACCGAGGCGACCAACGAGGTCGACCAGGCGATGCGGGCGAACTTCGAGTCGACCAACACCATCTACCGCATGGTGGACTCCGGCGCCCGAGGCAACTGGATGCAGATCCGCCAGATCGCCGGCATGCGCGGCCTGGTCACCAACCCGAAGGGCGAGATCATCCCGCGCCCGATCCTCTCCAACTACAAGGAGGGGCTCTCGGTCCTGGAGTACTTCGTCGCCTCGCACGGCTCCCGCAAGGGCCTGGCGGACACGGCGCTGAAGACCGCCCAGTCGGGCTACCTGACCCGTCGCCTGGTCGACGTCTCCCAGGACGTCATCGTCCGCGAGGACGACTGCGGCACCACCAAGGGCCTCGTGCTCCCGATCGCGGTCGAGGAGGCCGGCGCGCTGCGCACGCACGAGCACGCGGAGTCCACGGTCTACGGCCGTGTCCTCGCCACCGCTGCGATCGGCGCCGACGGCACCGAGGCGGCGCCGGCGGGCACCGAGCTCGGCGACGTGGTCATCGAGCAGCTCGTCGAGGCGGGCGTGCGCGAGGTGAAGATCCGCTCCGTGCTGACCTGCGACTCGGCGGTGGGCACCTGCGCCCAGTGCTACGGCAAGTCGCTCGCGACCGGTCAGCTGGTCGACATCGGCGAGGCCGTCGGCATTGTCGCGGCCCAGTCCATCGGCGAGCCCGGCACGCAGCTGACCATGCGTACCTTCCACTCCGGTGGTGTGGCCAGCGCCGACGGCGACATCACGCACGGTCTGCCGCGTGTGCAGGAGCTGTTCGAGGCCCGCACGCCGGCCGGCTTCGCGCCGATCTCCGAGTTCTCCGGTCGCGCCGCGATCGAGGAGAACGACAAGCAGCGCCGGATCACGGTCACGCCGGACGACGGCTCCGACGAGGTCACCTACACCGTCTCCAAGCGCGTCACCCTGCTGATCGCCGACGGCGACCACATCGAGGTCGGCCAGCAGCTCACCCAGGGCTCCGTCGATCCCAAGCAGGTGCTGCGCATCCTCGGCCCCCGCAAGGTGCAGCAGCACCTCGTGGACGAGGTCCAGAAGGTGTACATCTCCCAGGGCGTGGACATCCACGCCAAGCACATCGAGGTCATCGTGCGCCAGATGCTCCGTCGCGTGACGGTCATCGAGTCCGGCGACACCGATCTGCTGCCGGGCGACTTCGCCGAGCGCGTCACCTTCGAGCGGGAGAACCGTCGGGTCCTCTCCGAGGGCGGTCAGCCGGCCTCGGGCCGTCCGGAGCTGATGGGCATCACCAAGGCGTCGCTCGCGACCGAGTCGTGGCTCTCGGCGGCCTCCTTCCAGGAGACCACCCGGGTGCTCACCGAGGCCGCCCTGAACCGCAAGAGCGATCAGCTCATGGGGCTCAAGGAGAACGTCATCATCGGCAAGCTCATCCCGGCGGGCACCGGCCTGTCGCGGTTCCGCCGCATCGCGGTCGAGCCCACCGACGAGGCGAAGGCGCAGATGTACCAGGTGCCGGGCTACGACGAGCTGGACTTCTCCGGCTTCGGCCAGACCGGCGCGGTCAACCTCGACGACATCGACTACGCCGATCCCTTCCGCACCGACTTCCGGTGAGCGGAGCAGCGGTGAGCGGGTGCTGAGCGCCCTCTGACCGAGAACGCCGCGGGGCGGTCCCACCACACGGTGGGGCCGCCCCGCGGCGTTCCTGCGTCCTGCAGGCGTCCTGTGGAGGAAACGCCCTCCGAGGGCCCGTCGGGAGGGCGGGGGAGTGGCCTGCGTCGCGCCGAAGACGCTTCTGACCGGGCCCTGCGTGATCTGTCGGACGCGGAGGTTCACGAGAGGGTAAAGGCCTCGTGGGCCCCAGCCCAAAGTCCGGTTTCACCCCTTACGTCAGGTGGAGAAGAACGGAAGAGTGGCACCCGGCAGTTCCCACGCGACCTTTCCTGCAGCACCTCCCCGCGCCCGCGGGGGTGCGCGCGTGCCGGAGCTGCAGATCCCGCCCCGCGGGATCCGACGCTCAGGGAACGACACGTGAAGGCCGCGGACGCGGCAGGGAAAAGGTGGAACAGTGAAGAAGACTCCGTGGATCGTCGGCGCGGCGACCGTGTGCGTGGTGGCCGTCGGCGGCGGCGGCACCGCCTTCGCGATGTCGAACGAGGCCCAGATCACCGCCTACGGCGAGGAGACCGCGGTCCGCATCTTCTCCCAGCCCACCGTCGGCGACCTGCTCGCCGCCCAGGGCATCGAGGTCAAGGACACCGACCTCGTGACCCCGGGCCTCGAGGAGCTCGTCACCGACGGCATGGACATCCAGGTCGTCCAGCGCACCCCCGTCACCGTCTCCATCGACGGCGAGGAGCAGGAGCTGCTGACCACCGGTGACACCGTCGCCGACGCGCTCGCGGAGACCGAGTACAAGGCCGAGGGCGCCGCGATCAGCCCCGCCCCCGAGACCTCCCTCGAGGACGCGGGCGGCGAGGTCTCCGTGGTCACCCGCAAGACCGTCACCTTCGTCGGCCAGTACGGCCAGGACACCTTCGAGGTCACCGCCCTCACCGTGGGCGAAGCGATGAAGAAGGTCCTCGGCGACGTCGAGGACACCGACACCTCCGACGTCCCGCTCGACACCGTCCTCGAGGACGGCGCGACCCACGAGATCCACCGCGTCCGCGAGAAGGAGCGCAAGGAGACCGAGGAGATCCCCTTCGAGACGAAGACCGTCGAGGACGACTCCCTCGTCGAGGGCACCACGAAGACCACCACCGAGGGCAAGGCCGGCTCGACCGAGAAGGTCTACACCGACACTGTCGTGGACGGCGAGGTCACCGAGTCCGAGCTCGTCTCGGAGAAGGTCGTCGCCGAGCCCGTCACCGAGGTCGTCGCCAAGGGCACCAAGCCCGCCCCCGAGCCCGAGCCCGAGGCCGAGGTCGAGGTCGAGGAGGAGCAGGCCGCTCCCGCCGCCCAGGAGGCTCCGAAGACCGAGAAGCGCGAGTCCGACACCAAGTCGAACCGCAGCTCCGAGCGCGAGTCCACCGAGTCCACCGAGGAGAAGTCCTCGGAGTCCGGCAACACCGGCGCCTCCGCCCCCGCCGCCGCTTCCGGCGGCGTGTGGGACCGCCTCGCCCAGTGCGAGTCCGGCGGCAACTGGTCGATCAACACCGGCAACGGCTTCTCCGGCGGCCTGCAGTTCACCAAGTCGACCTGGCTCGCCTTCGGCGGCGGCAAGTACGCCCCGGTCGCCCACCAGGCCACCCGCGAGCAGCAGATCGACATCGCGAAGAAGGTCCAGGCCGGCCAGGGTTGGGGCGCCTGGCCCGCATGCACCTCGAAGCTCGGCATCCGCTGATCGACGTACTGCGAGGAACGAGCGGTAGGAGATCAGCGCGAGAGCGCCGCTGATCCCCACCCCTCTCACGCCACGAGCGCGCCGCATCTGCGGCGCGCTCGTCGCGTTCCGGTCCCGTACCCTGCCGCTTCACGTCGATGCAAGTTCCCGGCCACATGCCGTCATGTGATCTGCGTCGGATGGGACGCGAAGCTTTGACCGCATCGTGCGCGTCTCAGTAGAATCGAGTCCGCGTCCGGAGTGCCCTCTGGTCGTGACCGGGACAGAACCGCCGCTCCTCGGAGCAGGCGGGAGGCGTCCCCCGCGAGGAGCGGATCCTCGCGGCGTGCCCGAAAGCGGGAAGTCGGCCTGGCCCGGCCGCTGCCCGTGGGCACCGATCACGGTCCTCCAGGACGCCCGGCAGGTGCCATCACCTGACGGGCGGGTCGAACCGCCGAGCTCCGGGCCAAGGGAGCGGCGGATCGGGTCGCCGGCCGTGCGAACGGTCGAAGAAGTCGATCCAGCGGGACGAACAGTCCCGATGGCCGAACAGGAAGAGAAGCTGTGCCCACTATTCAGCAGTTGGTGCGCAAGGGGCGGGACGCCCGGTCGTCCGCCTCGAAGACGCCCGCGCTCAAGGGTTCGCCCCAGCGCCGCGGTGTCTGCACGCGCGTCTACACCCAGACCCCCAAGAAGCCGAACTCCGCGCTGCGCAAGATCGCGCGTGTGAAGCTGTCGACCGGCGTCGAGGTCACCGCCTACATCCCCGGTGAGGGTCACAACCTGCAGGAGCACTCGATCGTGCTCGTCCGCGGCGGCCGTGTGAAGGACCTGCCCGGTGTCCGCTACAAGATCGTGCGAGGCGCCCTGGACACCCAGGCCGTCAAGGGCCGCCAGCAGGCGCGCTCCCGCTACGGCGCGAAGAAGGAGAAGAAGTAATGCCTCGTAAGGGCCCCGCTCCCAAGCGCCAGCTCGTCGTCGACCCGGTCTACGGCTCGCCGATTGTCACCCAGCTCATCAACAAGATCCTCCTGGACGGCAAGAAGACCGTCGCCGAGGGGATCGTCTACGGTGCGCTCGAGGGCGCCCGTGAGAAGAACGGCCAGGATCCGGTCGTGACCCTGAAGAAGGCGCTGGACAACATCCGTCCGTCGCTCGAGGTCCGCTCCCGCCGTGTCGGCGGTGCGACCTACCAGGTCCCGATCGAGGTCAAGCCCGGACGCTCGACCACGCTGGCGCTGCGCTGGCTGGTCAGCTACTCCCGCGCCCGTCGCGAGAACACCATGACCGAGCGTCTGATGAACGAGATCCTCGACGCCTCCAACGGCCTCGGTGCCGCTGTGAAGCGCCGCGAGGACACTCACAAGATGGCCGAGTCGAACCGCGCCTTCGCTCACTACCGCTGGTGAGAGCACGGTGGGGTCCGCCCTCGCGGGTGGGCCCCACCGATCGCCGTCCGGCGGCTCCTGCAGCACCCGTTCTCCAGAAAGGCACAAGCCCGTGGCACTCGAAGTGCTCAGCGACCTGAACAAGGTCCGCAACATCGGCATCATGGCTCACATCGATGCCGGCAAGACCACCACGACCGAGCGCATCCTCTTCTACACCGGCGTGAACTACAAGATGGGCGAGACCCACGACGGCGCCGGCACGATGGACTGGATGGAGCAGGAGAAGGAGCGCGGCATCACGATCACGTCGGCCGCGACGACCTGCTACTGGCACGACAACCAGATCAACATCATCGACACCCCCGGGCACGTCGACTTCACGGTCGAGGTGGAGCGCTCGCTCCGCGTGCTCGACGGCGCCGTCGCAGTGTTCGACGGCAAGGAGGGCGTGGAGCCCCAGTCGGAGACCGTCTGGCGCCAGGCCGACAAGTACGACGTCCCGCGCATCTGCTTCGTCAACAAGATGGACAAGCTGGGTGCCGACTTCTTCTTCACCGTGAAGACGATCATCGAGCGCCTCGGTGCGAAGCCGCTGGTGATGCAGGTCCCGATCGGTGCGGAGAACGACTTCACCGGTGTGGTGGACCTCGTCGAGATGAAGGCCTACGACTGGCCCGAGACGCTCGAGGAGGACATGGCCGCGATCAACTCGAAGAAGGGTGATCCCTCGCTCGGCCAGTGGCAGCGCGAGATTCCGATCCCGGAGGACCTCCGCGAGACGGTCGAGGAGTACCGCAGCAAGCTCGTCGAGGACGTGGCCGAGAGCTCCGAGGAGCTCATGGACAAGTACCTCGAGGAGGGCGACCTCAGCGTCGATGAGCTCAAGGCCGGCATCCGCCACCTGACCGTCAACTCCGAGGCCTACCCCGTCTTCTGCGGCACCGCCTTCAAGAACAAGGGCGTCCAGCCCATGCTCAACGGTGTCATCGACTACCTGCCCTCGCCGCTCGACGTGCCCGACATGGTTGGCCACAAGCCGGGCGACGAGTCCGTCGAGCTGACCCGCGCCGCGGACTGGGACGCGCCCTTCTCGGCGCTCGCGTTCAAGGTCGCCGCGCACCCGTTCTTCGGATCGCTGACCTACGTCCGCGTCTACTCGGGCCAGGTCAAGCAGGGCGAGCAGATCCTCAACGCCACCACCGGCAAGAAGGAGCGCGTCGGCAAGCTCTTCCAGATGCACTCCAACAAGGAGAACCCCGTGGACGAGGCCTTCGCCGGCCACATCTACGCGTTCATCGGCCTGAAGGACACCACCACGGGTGACACCCTGACCGATCCGGCGAACCCGATCCAGCTGGAGTCCATGAGCTTCCCGGAGCCCGTGATCTCGGTGGCCATCGAGCCGAAGACCAAGAGCGACCAGGAGAAGCTCGGCGTCGCCATCCAGAAGCTCGCCAAGGAGGACCCGACCTTCCAGGTGGAGCTCGACGAGGAGACCGGCCAGACGGTCATCCGCGGCATGGGCGAGCTGCACCTCGACGTCCTAGTGGACCGCATGCGCCGCGAGTTCAACGTCGAGGCGAACATCGGCAAGCCGCAGGTCGCCTACCGCGAGACGATCAAGCGCGTCGTGGAGAAGTACGACTTCACCCACAAGAAGCAGACCGGCGGCTCCGGCCAGTTCGCGAAGGTGCAGATCACCTTCGGTCCGCTGACCGACGCCGAGGACGGCGTGTTCTACGAGTTCGAGAACAAGGTCACCGGCGGCCGCATCCCGCGCGAGTACATCCCGAGCGTGGACGCGGGCATCCAGGACGCCCTGCAGTCGGGCATCCTCGCCGGCTACCCGGTCGTGAACGTGAAGGCCTCCCTGATCGACGGCGCGTACCACGACGTCGACTCCTCGGAGATGGCCTTCAAGATCGCCGGCTCCATGGCCGCCAAGGAGGCCCTGCGCAAGGCGCAGCCGGTCATCCTCGAGCCGCTCATGGACGTCGAGGTCCGTACTCCGGAGGAGTACATGGGAGATGTCATCGGCGACCTGAACTCGCGTCGCGGGCAGGTGCAGTCGATGGAGGACGCGAGCGGGGTCAAGATCGTCCGTGCTCTCGTCCCGCTGTCGGAGATGTTCGGCTACGTCGGCGACCTGCGGTCCAAGACCCAGGGTCGTGCGATGTACACGATGCAGTTCCACAGCTACGCGGAGGTCCCGTCCAGCATCGCGGACGAGATCGTCGCGAAGACCCGGGGCGAGTGAGAGGTCGGGGGAGCAGGTAGGCTCCTTCTCCTGTTCCCCCGCTTCCCTCGGACTCCCTCCTCTCGGGGAGGGGCTCCGATCCCGATCCAGAAGTACCACGAGAAAGTCCTAGGAGGACACCACAATGGCCAAGGCCAAGTTCGAGCGGACCAAGCCGCACGTCAACATCGGCACCATCGGTCACGTCGACCACGGCAAGACCACGCTGAGCGCCGCGATCTCGAAGGTCCTGTACGACAAGTTCCCCGAGGTCAACGAGAAGCGTGACTTCGACACGATCGACAACGCGCCCGAGGAGAAGCAGCGCGGCATCACGATCAACGTCTCGCACATCGAGTACGAGACCGGCAAGCGCCACTACGCGCACGTCGACGCGCCCGGCCACGCCGACTACGTGAAGAACATGATCACCGGTGCGGCGCAGATGGACGGCGCCATCCTCGTGGTCGCCGCCACCGACGGCCCCATGGCCCAGACCCGTGAGCACGTGCTGCTCGCGAAGCAGGTCGGCGTCCCCTACCTGCTCGCCGCCCTCAACAAGTCCGACATGGTCGAGGACGAGGAGATCCTCGAGCTCGTCGAGATGGAGGTCCGCGAGATGCTGGGCTCCCAGGGCTTCGACGAGGACGCGCCGGTCATCCAGGTCTCCGCGCTGAAGGCGCTCGAGGGCGATCCCAAGTGGGTCAAGTCCGTCGAGGACCTCATGGAGGCCGTGGACGAGAAGATCCCGGACCCGGTCCGTGACCTCGACCAGCCCTTCCTCATGCCGATCGAGGACGTCTTCACGATCCAGGGTCGTGGCACCGTCGTCACCGGCAAGGTCGACCGCGGCAAGCTCGCGATCAACTCCGAGATCGAGATCCTCGGCATCCGTGCGCCCCAGAAGACCACGGTCACCGGCATCGAGATGTTCCACAAGCAGATGGACGAGGCGTGGGCCGGCGAGAACTGCGGCCTGCTGCTCCGCGGCACCAAGCGTGAGGACGTCGAGCGCGGCCAGGTCGTGGCCAAGCCCGGCACCATCACCCCGCACACCGAGTTCGAGGCGCAGGTCTACATCCTGTCCAAGGACGAGGGCGGCCGTCACAACCCGTTCTACTCGAACTACCGTCCGCAGTTCTACTTCCGGACCACCGACGTCACCGGCGTCATCACGCTGCCCGAGGGCACCGAGATGGTCATGCCCGGCGACAACACCGAGATGTCGGTGGAGCTGATCCAGCCCATCGCCATGGAGGAGGGCCTCGGCTTCGCCATCCGTGAGGGTGGCCGCACCGTGGGCTCCGGCCGCGTCACCAAGATCAACAAGTGATCTGAGCGGGGGAGACCCCGCCGACGTGGCTCGCCCCCTCGGGGGCACTGCGCAGAGAAGGCCCCGCACCGGTTCGCCGGTGCGGGGCCTTCTCGCATCTCCGGACGGTATTCGGGGCGGGGACGACCAGGTGGTCGTCCCTCGGCTGGCCGACAGCGCAGCAGTCCCTGGACGATGCTCCGTCGAGGCGGGACGGAGGTCGTCGCGGGCCGAGGTCCGCGCCGGAGCGCGCGGAGCCTCGGGCAGGGCGAGGGCCGGGCTGGACGGTGGCGAGCCGGGGCGACGGTGCGCCTCTCCGGCGTCGCCGGAATGGACATGCAGGATCCCGTGGTCCGGAGACGGAGGCTCGTGGGCCGGAGACAGGGCACAGGAGAGCCCCCGGCCGACGGATCGTCGACCGGGGGCTCTGGAGATGCGGTGCGTCGGGAGGCTCAGCGCTCCGGCGTCGTGCCGTCCTGCGGCGCGGCGCCGTCCTGCTGTGCAGCGCCATCCTGCGGCGCAGTGCCGGGGTTCTGGTGGTCCCCGGTCGCCGTCCCGTCCTGCACGCTGCCCGCCTGGGCGTCCTCGCGCTGCGGGGTGCCGGCCGGCTGCCCGAAGCTCGGGCGGTGCGGGCGCGACGGTGCACCGGCCTGGTCCGTGCTGCTCCCGGGCGCGGGGGCGGCGCCGAACCCCTGCTGCTGTTCCGCGCCGTGCTGCGGGCCGACGCCCTGCTGCCCGGCCTGACCCTGCGCAGGGAACCCGCTCTGCTGCGGGCCGGGTGCGCCGTATCCGGGACCGCCCTGCCCGGCGGGACCGCCGTACTGCCCTCCGCCCTGCGTGGTGGCGGGAGCGCCGTACTGCCCGCCGCCCTGCGTCGGGGCAGGGCTGCCGAAGCGTCCGCTCGCCTGGGGGGAGGTCTGCGGCGCGGCTGCGGGGGAGGGGGCCACGGCCGGCCCGGCACCGGACTCCGCGAGGATGCGCCGTGCCTGGTCCGCGTGCTTGTGCTCGACCAGGAGCTCGTACTGCATGGGGATCGTCGAGGTCATCGAGGTGAAGTCCCGCTTCCCTCCGGTCATCGCATAGCCGATGACGGACCACACGGTGAAGAACACGATGCCCATCAGCATGCTCGACAGGACGATCATCAGATCGCCGGGCGTGATCAGCATGAACAGCAGCCCCAGGAACAGGCCCATCCACAGCCCGGACAGGATGCCCTGCCCGATGACCTTCGGCCAGGAGCGTCGGCCGGTGACCCGCTCCATGAGCTTCAGATCCGTGCCGACGATCAGCGTGGACTGCACAGGGAACTCGTGGTCGGCGAGGGTGTCGACCACCGACTGCACCTCCTGGTAGGTGCTGTACACGCCGAGGGACCGCGGGTACTCGAGGTCGTAGAGGCGCGCGGTCAGCGGGGACGACGCCGAGGGGCTCTGACGGGCGTAGGGACTCTGACTCATGGGGTCACGGTAGCCCCCCGGATCCGGATCCGCCTGAGCGCTCCCGGGGCGATCCCTGAACACGGCGGGGTCCTCGTGGCCGTGTCGGGCGGACGGCGCCCCCGGCCCCTCGCACCGGGCGCCGCCGCGTGCCGACGCGGAGGTTCTGACCGGGTATATGAAAACGTGACGCGCCCGGGACGGATTCGGTCGGGCTCTGGACATACTGCGGCGTAGCATGTGGGCCACGACACCCTCGGGTGCGCGCTCGGCATGGCGAACCCGCCCCTTTCAACGACGAAAGAGATCCCATGGACACTCCCAGTGACAGCACGAACCTGCCGCTGACCCCCCTCGACCGTCTCGCGGCATCCCGCCGGCGCTTCCTCGCGCTGGCCGGTGCGGGCGTCGGCGCCGGGGCGCTCGCGGCCTGCGCCACCGGTGGCGGCAGCGGTGACGACGACAGCGGCTCCGACGGCGGCGGCGTCGCCGAGGGCGGCGGCGAGGTCAGCGACGAGAACCCCTTCGGCGTCGACCCCTCCCAGCCCGTCGAGGTCGTCATCTTCAACGGCGGCTATGGCGACCAGTACGCGATCGACGCGGGCAAGGCCATGTCCGAGCTGCACGACGGCATCGAGGTCGACGTCAGCTCGACCGTCGACATCCAGCCCGAGCTGCAGCCCCGCTTCGTCGCCGGCGAGCCGCCGGACGTCTTCGACAACTCCGGCGCGCAGGCGATGAACTCCGCGGCCCTCATCTCCGAGGGGCAGCTTGCCACGCTCGACGAGCTCATCAAGGCGCCCTCCATCGACGGCGGCACGATCGAGGAGTCCCTCCTTCCCGGCGCTCTCGAGCCCGGCACCTACTCCGGCAAGCTCTACTCCCTGAACTACGTGTACACGGTGTTCGCGCTGTGGTACTCCGCCAAGCAGTTCGAGGAGAAGGGCTGGAGCGCCCCGGTCACCTGGGACGACGTCATGACCATCGGCGAGAATGCCGCGGGGGAGGGGCTCTCGCTCTTCGCCTTCGGCGGTCAGAACGCCGCGGACTACTACCACACCATGGCGATCGCGATGGCGGTGAAGCAGGGCGGCAAGGAGGTCGCCACGGCGCTCGACTCCCTCGATGCGGGAGCCTACGAGCAGGACGCCGTGGTGCAGGCGATCGACGCCATCGGCGAGGCGGTCGCGGCGGACTTCTTCCTGCCCGGCGGCGCCGGCATCAAGCACACCGAGGCCCAGGCGCAGTGGGTCACCGGGAAGGCCGTCATGTACCCCTCCGGCTCGTGGATCGAGAACGAGCAGAAGGGCGTCACCCCCGACGACTTCGCGATGACCGGCTGCCCCGAGCCGCTGCTGAGCACGGACGGCGCGATGCCGGCCGAGGCCATCCACGGCACCGCGGGCGAGCCCTTCCAGGTCCCGGCACAGGCGAAGAACGGCGCAGGCGGCCTCGAGTTCCTGCGCGTGATGCTCTCCAAGGAGCAGGCGCAGAACTTCGCGAAGGTCACCTCCTCCACCACGATCGTGAAGGACTCCGTGCCCGAGGACGCCTTCGGCTCCACGGCGCTGGCCTCCGCGAACGAGATGATCCAGGCCGCGGGCGAGAACGTCTTCACCTGGAACTTCACGGACTGGTACGGCCTCGGGCCGGACTTCAAGCCGATCTGGAACGAGTTCCTCAGCGGCGGGATCAAGGCCGACGAGGTGCGCGAGCGCTCCCAGGCCGTCCTCGACCGCGTGCGGGAGGACGACAGCATCGAGAAGTTCGACGTCGAGGGATGAGCCTCCCGACCACGACCCTCGCCGGGCCGTCGGACGCGCCGCACGCACCCCGCGTGCGGCGCGGCCGGCGCCCCGCGCCGTCGCGCCTGCTGTTCTTCGCCGTCTTCCTCGGCCTCCCGCTGCTGGTCTACATCGTCTTCGTCGTCTCGCCCTTCCTGCAGGCGTTCTACTACTCCCTCACCGACTGGAAGGGGGTCAGCGGGAACGCCGACTTCATCGGCCTGGACAACTACGTCCGGATCTTCACCGACCCGGTCTACCTCAAGGCGCTGCGCAACAACCTGCTGCTGATGATCATCCTGCCCACGGTGACCATCACCCTCGCCTTCGTCCTGGCCGTCATGGTCACGATCGGCGGGGACACCAAGGGCGAGATCCACGGCATCCGCGGCTCGAACATCTACCGCGTGGTGAGCTTCTTCCCCTACGTGCTGCCGGCCGTCGTCATCGGCATCCTCTTCGCCTTCATCTACTCCCCCAACGGCGGCCTGCTCAACGGCCTGCTGAACCTCCCGCTGCGGCTGCTGAACGCCCTCGGCGCGGACGTTCGGCTGGTCGGCACCGCCTGGCTCGGCGATCCCCGCTTCGCCCTCGGCGCGATCATCCTGGCCGTGGTGTGGTCGCTCGTCGGCTTCTACATGGTCCTGTTCGTCGCCGCGATCAAGGCGATCCCCTCGGAGATCATCGAGGCCGCCCGGCTCGACGGCTGCGGCCGGGTCAGGCTCGCCGCGCAGGTCGTGCTCCCGCAGATCCGGGAGAACGTCTCCACAGCGGTGGTCTACATGGGGATCATGGCGCTGGACATGTTCGTCTACGTCTCGGTGATGACCCCGTCGGGAGGCACCGCCCGCAGCACCGAGGTGGTCTCCCGCTATCTCTACGAGACCGCCTTCGCGCGCTCGCAGTTCGGCCTCGCCTCGGCGATGGGCGTGGTGCTGGCGCTGGTGACGATGCTGATGGCCGTCTTCGTGCTGTTCGGCAGCCGGTCGAAGGAGGATGCATGACCCAGGCCCCGCCCCTCGCCGCCGCCACCTCCGCAGGGGAGGGTGGCACGCGCCGGACCGAGCCTCGTCGGCCGCGCCGCAGCCGCGGCGACCGCGCCTTCGCCGGCGTCGCCCACATCATCCTGATCGTGTGGACCCTCGCGGTGGTGCTGCCGCTGCTGTGGACCGTCTACAGCTCGTTCAAGACGTCCCGCGAGATCCTCACCTCGCCGTTCTCGATGCCGAGCGAGTGGAACCTCGACAACTTCATCACCGCCTGGACCGAGGCCGGGATCGGCCGCTACTTCGTGAACACGCTCATCGTCGTCGGCGGTGCACTGTTCCTGGTGATGCTGCTGGGCGCGATGTGCGCGTACGTCCTGGCGCGCTTCGAGTTCCCGGGCCGTCGGATCATCTACTACGGGATGATCGCGGGGCTCACCTTCCCGATCTTCCTCGCCGTCGTCCCGCTGTTCTTCGTGCTGATGAACATGGGCCTGCGCGGGACGTACATCGGGCTGATCCTCGCCTACGTCGGCTTCGCGCTGCCGTTCACGGTGTTCTTCCTCTACGCCTTCTTCCGGCAGCTGCCGGAGGAGATCGCCGAGGCCGCCGCGATCGACGGCGCCGGAGACTTCCGCACCTTCTTCCAGATCATGGTGCCGCTGGCCACACCCGGCCTGATGAGCGTCACGATCTTCAACTTCCTGGGCCTGTGGAACCAGTACCTCCTGCCGGTGGTGCTGAACACCGACGAGGACAAGTACGTCCTCGCCCAGGGCCTGAAGAGCCTCCAGGCGCAGCAGGGCTACGAATCGGACTGGGGCGCGATGTTCGCCTCGGTCACGATCACGATCCTGCCGGTGCTGATCGTCTACGTGATCTTCCAGCGCCAGCTCCAGGGCGGGCTCGGCCCCAGCACGGACAAGTAGCAGCACCCCGCTCGCCCCGGCCCGCTGCGTCCGGGAGCGAGAGGAGAGGGAGGGCCGGGACACCGGCGGCGCGGATGCCGTACCGTGGCCCCGGCCCTCCATCGCGCCGGGACCGGCATCGTGGCCGGAGCACGATCCCCGCAGCCGCCGCAGCCCACGATCCCCGCAGCCGCAGCCGCAGCCGCAGCCGCAGCCGCAGCCGCAGCCGAAGGGCGCGGCCGCCAGCGCCCCGTTGTGACGGGGTGCACGACACTCTCCCTTGTGGGGTCGTGCGCCCGTCTGGCAGACTGTTCGAGTTGTCTGCGCGGGCCGACATGCCCGGTTCCGTTCCCCGAGGTCCACCTCGGCGAATGATCACCGGATGAGGTCCGTCCCGAGGATGCGAACCGCACCATCGTGCGGAGTGCGCATCAGAGGTAGGGATCCGACGCAGAAGCAGCCGATCCTCGGCGGTCGCGTGCTGGGATTTTACGCTCCGCACAGGCCGACACGCCCGTCCTCGGGTACCGGGGAGAGGCCGCATCCATGCCAGACGAAGAAGAGAGACAGGACGCCATGGCGGGACAGAAGATCCGCATCCGGCTCAAGTCGTACGACCACGAGGTGATCGACAGCTCGGCGCGCAAGATCGTCGACACGGTGACCTCCGCGGGCGCGACTGTGGTGGGCCCGGTGCCGCTGCCGACCGAGAAGAACGTGTTCGTCGTGATCCGGTCGCCCCACAAGTACAAGGACTCCCGTGAGCACTTCGAGATGCGCACGCACAAGCGACTGATCGACATCGTCGATCCCACGCCCAAGGCCGTGGACTCGCTCATGCGCCTCGACCTGCCGGCGGACGTCAACATCGAGATCAAGCTCTGAGGGTGGTGGAGATGAGCAACGAACTGACCGGCCAGAAGGCCACCCCCGTCGCGGGCGTGCTCGGCACCAAGCTCGGCATGACCCAGGTTTGGGACGAGAACGGAAAGCTCGTGCCCGTGACCGTCGTGCAGACCGGCGCGAACGTCGTCACCCAGGTCCGCTCCGTCGAGACCGACGGCTACGACGCGGTCCAGATCGCCTTCGGGCAGATCGACCCCCGCAAGGTGTCGAAGCCGCTGAAGGGCCACTTCGAGAAGGCCGGCGTGACCCCGCGCCGCCACCTCGTCGAGCTGCGCACCTCCGACGCCGCCGACTACTCCCTCGGCCAGGAGATCGACGCGTCGGTCTTCACCGCGGGCCAGAAGGTCGACGTCGTGGGCACCTCCAAGGGCAAGGGCACCGCGGGTGTCATGAAGCGTCACGGCTTCGCGGGCGTCAGCGCCACGCACGGCCAGCACCGCAACCACCGCAAGCCCGGCTCCATCGGCGGCGCCTCCACCCCCGGTCGCGTGTTCAAGGGCCAGCGCATGGCTGGCCGCATGGGCGGCGACCGCACCAGTGTCCAGAACCTGACCGTTCACGCGGTCGACGTCGAGAAGGGCCTCGTGCTCGTCAAGGGTGCCGTCCCCGGCCCCAAGGGCGGCCTCGTGCTGGTCCGCTCGGCTGTCAAGACTCCCGCGAAGGAGGCCTGAGCCCGATGGCAGCGAATCTGACCGTCGACGTGCTCGACCCGGCCGGCAAGAAGTCCGGCACCGTCGAGCTGCCTGCGTCGATCTTCGACGTCCAGACCAACGTGGCCCTGATCCACCAGGTCGTCGTCGCCCAGCAGGCGGCGGCCCGACAGGGCACCCACAAGGCCAAGACCCGCGCCGAGGTGCGCGGCGGCGGCAAGAAGCCCTGGAAGCAGAAGGGCACCGGCCGTGCCCGCCAGGGCTCGCTCCGCGCCCCGCAGTTCACCGGCGGCGGCACCGTCCACGGGCCCGTCCCGCGCGACTACAGCCAGCGCACCCCGAAGAAGATGAAGGCCGCCGCCCTGCGCGGTGCCCTCTCGGACCGGGCCCGCAACGGCCGCGTGCACGTCGTCTCCTCGCTTCTCGCGGGCGAGACTGCCTCCACCAAGGCTGCGAAGGTCACCCTGTCGCACGTCTCCGACCGTCGCCACCTGCTGGTGGTCGTGCGTCGTGACGACGACCTGGGCGCCCTGAGCACCCGCAACCTGCCCGCCGCTCACGTCCTGTACGCGGACCAGGTGAACACCTACGACGTCATGCTCTCCGACGACGTGGTCTTCACCTCCGGTGCGTTCGAGGACTTCGTGGCCCAGGCCTCCCTGACCCTGCCCACCTCGACCTTCGCCGCGGCGAAGACCGGCTCGTCGGCCCCCGCCGCCGCTGCCGCGCCCGCCGCCTCCGAGGACGCTCCGTTCGGCGAGGGCTCCGCGGCCCCGCTGGCCGACGGCTCCGCTCCCGAGGGCTTCGACATCAAGGGCAACCAGGGCTCGATGAAGTTCCACACCCCGGACTCCCCGTGGTACGGCCGCACCAAGGCCGAGGTCTGGTTCGCGACTCCGGAGGCCGCCAAGGCCGCCGGGTTCGTGAACGCGGTCAAGGAGTCCGCCTCGTCCGATGAGGAGGCCGCCAAGTGAGCGCGCAGAACAAGGATCCCCGCGACGTCCTGCTGTCCCCGGTCGTCTCCGAGAAGAGCTACGGGCTGATGGACGAGGGCAAGTACACCTTCGTGGTGGCTGCCGACGCCAACAAGACCGAGATCAAGATCGCCGTCGAGAAGATCTTCGACGTCAAGGTCTCCTCGGTGAACACGATCAACCGTCAGGGCAAGGCGCGTCGCACGCGCTTCGGGATGGGCAAGCGCAAGGACACCAAGCGCGCCATCGTGACCCTGACCGACGGAGCCATCGACATCTTCGGAGGGTCGGTCGCCTGAGGCGGCCGATCTCCGAGGAGCAGAGAGTCTGAGGGAAACCCACATGGCAATTCGTAAGAGCAAGCCGACCACTCCCGGTCGTCGCGGCTCGAGTGGCGCCGACTTCGTCGAGGTCACCCGGTCCACGCCGGAGAAGTCCCTGGTGCGCCCGCTGTCCAAGTCCGGCGGCCGCAACAGCAACGGTCGTATCACCTCCCGTCACCGGGGCGGCGGCCACAAGCGGGCCTACCGCGTGATCGACTTCCGCCGTCACGACAAGGACGGCGTCAAGGCCAAGGTCGCTCACATCGAGTACGACCCCAACCGCACCGCGCGCATCGCGCTGCTGCACTACCTGGACGGCGAGAAGCGCTACATCCTCGCGCCGGCCAAGCTGCGTCAGGGCGACTGGATCGAGAACGGCGTCGGCGCCGACATCAAGCCCGGCAACAACCTGCCGCTCAAGAACATCCCGCTCGGCACCGTGGTGCACGCGATCGAGCTCCGCCCCGGCGGCGGCGCGAAGATCGCCCGCTCCGCCGGCGCCTCCGTGCAGCTCGTCGCCAAGGAGGGCCCGTACGCCCAGCTGCGTATGCCCTCCGGCGAGATCCGGAACGTCGACGCCCGCTGCCGCGCCACCATCGGCGAGGTCGGCAACGCCGAGCAGTCCAACATCAACTGGGGCAAGGCCGGCCGCATGCGGTGGAAGGGCAAGCGCCCCCACGTCCGCGGCGTGGTCATGAACCCCGTCGATCACCCCCATGGTGGTGGCGAGGGCCGCACCTCGGGTGGTCGTCATCCGGTGTCGCCCTGGGGTCAGCCCGAGGGCCGTACCCGAAAGCCGGGCAAGGAGAGCGACAAGCTCATCGTGCGCCGTCGTCGGACCGGCAAGAAGCGCTGATAGGGAGAACCGCACATGCCTCGCAGTATTTCCAAGGGCCCGTTCGTGGACGACCACCTTCAGAAGAAGGTGGACGCCCAGAACGAGAAGGGCACCAAGAACCTCATCAAGACCTGGTCGCGTCGTTCGGTGATCACCCCGGACTTCCTCGGCCACACCTTCGCAGTGCACGACGGTCGCAAGCACGTCTCGGTGTTCGTCACCGAGTCGATGGTCGGCCACAAGCTCGGCGAGTTCGCCCCCACGCGGACTTTCAAGGGCCACGAGAAGGACGACAAGAAGGGCCGTCGTCGCTGACGTGATGTCAGCAGCGACTGCACTTCTCGAACTCGAGAGAAAGCAGGAAGCAATGGAAGCCAAGGCGCAGGTGCGGTACCTCCGCATGTCGCCCATGAAGGCTCGCCGCGTTGTGGACCTGATTCGTGGCAAGAGCACGGCCGAGGCCCTGGACACCCTGCGGTTCGCACCGCAGGCGGCCAGCGAGCCCGTCCTCAAGCTCGTGGAGTCCGCGATCGCCAACGCGCGGGTGAAGGCAGACCAGGCGGGGGAGCGCTTCGACGAGCGCGAGCTCGTCGTGTCCGCCGCATTCGTCGACGAGGGTCCGACCATGAAGCGGTTCCAGCCGCGTGCTCAGGGTCGTGCCTTCCAGATCAAGAAGCGCACCAGCCACGTCACCGTGGTGGTCGCTCCCGTGAACAAGTAAGGAGTCCCGAATGGGCCAGAAGGTCAATCCGAACGGGTTCCGCCTCGGGATCACCACGGAGCACAGCAGCCGGTGGTTCGCCGACTCCTCGAAGGAGGGGCAGCGGTACCGCGACTACGTGAAGGAAGACGTCGCGATCCGCAAGCTCATGTCCGAGGGGCTCGAGCGCGCCGGCATCTCCAAGGTCGAGATCGAGCGCACCCGCGATCGTGTCCGCGTCGATCTCCACACCGCCCGCCCGGGCATCGTCATCGGGCGTCGCGGCGCGGAGGCCGAGCGTCTGCGCGGTGAGCTGGAGAAGCTCACCGGTAAGCAGATCCAGCTGAACATCCTCGAGGTCAAGAACCCCGAGGCCGATGCGCAGCTGGTCGCCCAGGGCATCGCCGAGCAGCTCGCCGCCCGCGTCTCCTTCCGTCGTGCGATGCGCAAGGGCATGCAGTCCGCGCAGCGCGCCGGCGCGAAGGGCATCCGAGTGGCCGTCTCCGGCCGCCTCGGCGGCGCCGAGATGAGCCGCAACGAGTTCTACCGCGAGGGGCGCGTGCCGCTGCACACCCTCCGCGCGAACATCGACTACGGCTTCTACGAGGCCCGCACCGCCTTCGGCCGCATCGGCGTGAAGGTCTGGATCTACAAGGGCGACGTCACCGCCAAGGAGCTCGCGGCCCAGCAGGCCGCCTCGCAGGGTCCCCGCTCCGGCGGACGCGGCCCGCGTGCCGAGCGCCCGCGCGGCCGTCGCAACGAGCGCAACGCCGCTGCCCGTCGTGAGAACAACGAGTCTGCCCCGCAGACCGCTGCTCCCGCCGAGCAGGCCGCGGCTCCCGCGCAGCAGCCCGGAACGGAGGCCTGAGCGACATGCTGATCCCTCGCAGGACCAAGCACCGCAAGCAGCACCACCCGACCCGCAGCGGCATGGCCAAGGGCGGCACCGAGCTGGCGTTCGGCGACTACGGCATCCAGGCGCTCGCGCCGGCGTACGTCACCAACCGTCAGATCGAGGCGGCTCGTATCGCCATGACCCGCTACATGAAGCGTGGCGGCAAGGTGTTCATCAACATCTACCCCGATCGTCCGCTCACCAAGAAGCCTGCCGAGGTCCGCATGGGCTCCGGCAAGGGTTCGGTCGAGTGGTGGATCGCCAACATCAAGCCGGGACGCGTCATGTTCGAGGTCGCCGGCGTCGAGGAGGAGGTGGCTCGCGAGGCTCTGCGCCTGGCGATGCACAAGCTCCCCATGAAGTGCCGCATCCTGAGCCGAGAGAGTGGTGACATCTGATGGCAGCGACCAAGCTCACCGCCGATGAACTCGACAAGCTGGACGACTCCAAGCTGGCCGAGGAACTGGCGAAGGCGAAGGACGAGCTGTTCAAGCTCCGTTTCCAGAACGCCACCGGTCAGCTCGAGAGCTCCGGCCGTCTGCGGTCCGTCAAGAAGGACATCGCACGGATCTACACGATCCTGCGCGAGCGAGAGCTGGGCATCCGTCAGGCGCCCGGCGCCGCCGAGTGACCCTGGAGCGAGGAACTGAGATGACTGAGAACAACCAGGCCGAGACCCCGGCCGTCGAGGATCTCGCGAAGGAGGGTGCGCAGGCGTCGTCCGCCGAGCGTCCCTACCGCAAGACCCTGCGCGGCTACGTGGTCTCCGACAAGATGGACAAGACGATCGTGGTCGAGGTCGAGGAGCGTGTGAAGCACGCCCGCTACGGCAAGGTCACGACCAAGACGAGCAAGTTCAAGGCCCACGACGAGGAGAACACCGCCGGCATCGGCGACCGCGTCCTCGTCATGGAGACCCGTCCGCTCTCCGCGTCCAAGCGGTGGCGGCTGCTCGAGATCCTCGAGCGCGCCAAGTGATCCGCCGGCGGTCCGCGTGACCGTCCGGCAGCACTGAGAAGGGCCGGTCCTCCCCACGGGGAGGGCCGGCCCTCCTGCGCTCCCCGGAGGTCAGCCCGGAGCGCCGACGAGGTGCACCAGCAGCGCGCCGGCGAGAGCGTCCTCGGCCCTCGGTGCGGCGACCTCGCGCAGCTCCCCGTCCCCGTCGCGCAGCTCCACGACGAACCCGCCGTCCTCCCTCCGCCGCAGCGCGGAGAAGGCGGCGCCGAGCGCCTCGCGCAGCTGGTCCTCCCGCGGCAGCCACACCGCCTCGTCCTGCTCCACGGAGTCCAGCGCCCACTCGGTGGTGCCGTTGAAGCGCAGGACGCGGGTGCCGGTGCGCCCTCGGCCCACCTCCACCACCATCGAGGAGAGCATGAACGCCTCCTCGCGCAGCAGCGCGTTGTCGATCGCGAAGAGGTCCCCGTCGGTCGGCTCCCAGGGCAGCCCCGCGTCCCGGAGCCGCCTTGCCACATCGATGTCGATCATGGGGAGAAAACTACGCCCCTGCCGGGTGCCGGGGCCATGCTCCACGTCCGGGGACCGGATCACCGAACGGTGTGAGGACGACCGCGAGTGCGCGGCAGCGACGATGACGGGTGGGACTGCTGAGGACGAGCCGGGTGAAGGTTCGACGTGGCGCGAGCCGCGCCGCTGCGCGCGCGCGTGAAAGATCGTCGTGCCCGCGGACGAGGACGGTGCGCTCGTGTCCGACGTCGAGCCGATCCCGTTCGAGCAGCTCCCGCCAGCGGAAGCCCGACGGTCGGAGATCTCCGACCCGGCCATGCTGAGGCAGGAGGAGCTCGCCGAGCCGCTCGAGGCCGCGGAGGAGGGCGACTCCCCGGACGCAGGAGAGCAAGCACACACGAGGGAGCCCGCCCCGCAGGGGTGACAGTTCCGGGGGCGGGGCGTAGTCTTGAACGGTTGCCGGAGGACTGCGCCCCGCCCCCGTGGTGGTGGTGCCTGATTCCGCGACAGGATCCGGGACACCCGATCCGTCCTCGCCGGAGACCTCGCACGAGAGGCGAACGCCCCGCGTTCACCACGCCAGTGCCTGAGTCCGGCAGAGGGTTTTTTGGTGCCCGGGGCCCGTCGGCGGCGACGTCCCGGGCGCTGCGGCGCCCAAGGCGGTGTCGCGCATGGTCCACATTCCGTTCCGCCAGGCTCGGCCGGCCCGCTCCCGCGGGTCGGAAGAGAACCGGTGAGACGATAGGAGAACGAGTGATTCAGCAGGAGTCGCGACTGAAGGTCGCCGACAACACGGGTGCCAAGGAGATTCTCTGCATCCGTGTTCTCGGTGGCTCCGGTCGCCG
Source organism: Brachybacterium sp. SW0106-09 (assembly GCF_001293905.1). Classification (NCBI taxonomy): domain Bacteria; kingdom Bacillati; phylum Actinomycetota; class Actinomycetes; order Micrococcales; family Dermabacteraceae; genus Brachybacterium; species Brachybacterium sp. SW0106-09. The sequence goes on along the minus strand of NZ_BCAK01000013.1, from coordinate 43,150 downwards.
TTACGCCAGCATCGGCGACACCATCGTGGCGACCGTCAAGGACGCCATCCCCGGTGGCAACGTCAAGAAGGGCGACGTCGTCAAGGCGGTCGTCGTCCGCACGTCCAAGGAGGTCCGTCGCATCGACGGCTCCTACATCCGCTTCGACGAGAACGCGGCGGTCATCCTCAAGACCGACGGCGAGCCGCGCGGTACCCGCATCTTCGGCCCCGTCGGCCGCGAGCTGCGCGACAAGCGCTTCATGAAGATCGTCTCGCTGGCACCGGAGGTGCTGTGACATGGCAAAGATGAAGATCAAGAAGGGCGATCTCGTCCAGGTCATCACGGGTCGCACGAGCGACGCCGACAAGGCCGCCGCACGTGGCCTCGAGGCCGGCGACAAGGGCAAGCAGGGTCGCGTCCTGAAGGTGTTCCCCGATACCCAGCGCGTGCTGGTCGAGGGCATCAACCGCCGCACCCACCACGTCAAGCCGAACCAGGCCGGCGGCGCGGGCGGCATCGAGCAGCGCGAGGCCCCCATCCACGTCTCCAACGTGGCCCTGGTCGACCCGGAGGACAACAAGCCGACCAAGATCGGCTACCGCGTCGAGACCGTCGAGCTCGAGAACGGCCGCACCAAGCAGGTGCGCGTCCGCTTCGCCAAGCGCTCCGGGAAGGACATCTGATGAGCGAGACCGCCACCCAGGCGCCCACCCCGCGTCTGAAGACGAAGTACAACGACACCATCAAGTCGCAGCTGACCGAGCAGTTCGGCTACGAGAACGTCATGCTGGTGCCCGGCCTGACCAAGATCGTCGTGAACATGGGCGTCGGCGACGCCGCACGCGACTCGAAGGTCATCGACGGCGCCATCAAGGACCTCGCCGCCATCACCGGCCAGAAGCCCCAGGTCACCAAGGCTCGCAAGTCCATCGCGCAGTTCAAGCTGCGTGAGGGCATGCCGATCGGTGCGCACGTCACGCTGCGCAACGCTCGCATGTGGGAGTTCCTGGACCGTCTGCTCTCGACCGCGCTCCCGCGAATCCGCGACTTCCGCGGCCTCTCGCCGAAGCACTTCGACGGCAACGGCAACTACACCTTCGGTCTCACGGAGCAGGTCATGTTCCACGAGATCGACCAGGACAAGATCGACCGCGTCCGCGGCATGGACATCACGGTCGTCACCACCGCGAAGACCGACGACGAGGGGCGCGCGCTGCTCAAGCTGCTCGGCTTCCCCTTCAAGGAGGAGAACTGATATGGCGAAGACAGCCCTGATCAAGAAGTCGGAGCGCAAGCCGAAGTTCGCGGTGCGCGCCTACACCCGGTGCCAGCGCTGCGGTCGGCCCCACTCGGTCTACCGCAAGTTCGGCCTCTGCCGCGTGTGCCTGCGCGAGATGGCTCACCGCGGCGAGCTCCCCGGCGTCACCAAGAGCAGCTGGTAAGGACTACCGCCACAGGTCCCACGGCCCCGTCACGGGGCGTAGGGGAAACCAGGTGAGGAAGAAGCAACAGACATGACCATGACCGACCCGATCGCGGACATGCTCACGCGGATCCGGAACGCCTCCGGGGCGTACCACGAGACCGCGTCCATGCCGTATTCGAAGCTCAAGGCCCGCATCGCGGACATCCTGAAGGCAGAGGGCTACATCCTCGGCTGGCGTGAGGAGGAGGCCGAGGTGGGCAAGTCGCTCGTCCTCGAGCTCAAGTACTCCGACAGCCGCGAGCGCGCCATCTCCGGGATCCGCCGCATCTCGAAGCCGGGCCTGCGCGTGTACGCGAAGTCCACCAACCTGCCCAAGGTCCTCGGCGGACTGGGCGTGGCGATCCTGTCCACGTCCTCCGGCCTCCTGACCGACAAGCAGGCTGCCAAGAAGGGTGTGGGTGGGGAAGTCCTCGCCTACATCTGGTGAGCGGGAGAGGAGACCACTAGCTATGTCCCGCATCGGACGCCTGCCGGTCGCAGTGCCGGCCTCTGTCCAGAACGTCACCATCGAGGACCGCACCGTCACGGTGACCGGCCCCAAGGGCGAGTTCACCCACGAGGTGCCCGCGCCCCTGACCGTCGCGCGCGACGACGAGGGCAACATCGTCGTCTCGCGTCCCGATGACGAGCAGGAGAACCGTGCGCTGCACGGTCTGACCCGCACGCTCATCAACAACATCGTCCTCGGCGTCACCGAGGGCTTCACGAAGAAGCTGGAGATCGTCGGCACGGGCTACCGCGTCGTCGCGAAGGGTACGGACCTCGAGTTCGCCCTCGGCTTCTCCCACCCCGTCGTGGTGAAGGCGCCCGAGGGCATCACCTTCGCCGTCGAGTCGCCGACCAAGTTCTCGGTCAGCGGCATCTCGAAGCAGCAGGTCGGGCACGTGGCCGCGAAGATCCGCGGGATCCGTCCGCCGGAGCCCTACAAGGGCAAGGGTGTGCGGTACGCCGACGAGGTCGTGCTCCGCAAGGCCGGAAAGGCTGGTAAGTGACCATGGGTTACGCACTCAAGCACACCAAGGGCAACCGCGGCAGCAAGCTGCGCTCGCGCGGTCGTCGCCACCTCCGCGTCCGTCGTCGCGTCATCGGCACCGCCCAGCGTCCGCGCCTGGTGGTCACCCGTTCGTCGCGTCACGTCTTCGTGCAGGTCGTCGACGACTCCCTCGGCAAGACCATCGCGTCGGCCTCCACCATGGAGGCGGACCTCCGCGGCGCCGAGGCGACGAAGTCGGACAAGGCCCGCACCGTCGGCGCCCTGGTCGCCGAGCGCGCCAAGGCCGCCGGCATCGACGCGGTCGTCTTCGACCGCGGTGGCAACAAGTACCACGGCCGCGTGGCCGCCGTCGCCGACGGCGCCCGCGAGGCCGGCCTGGCGCTGTGACCGCCGCCCGGACACAGGACGAGAAGAGGATCTGAATATGGCTGCACAGCAGCGTAGCAACGGTCCCGCGGCCTCCGGCCGACGGGACGACAACACCAGCAACAGCAACAACGATCGGGGCGGCCGCCAGGGCGGCGACCGCGGCGGTCGTCAGGGTGGTCGCGGTCGCGGTCAGGACGCCGAGAAGTCGGCGTTCCTCGAGCGCGTCGTGAGCATCAACCGCGTCTCCAAGGTCGTCAAGGGCGGCCGTCGCTTCGCCTTCACCGCCCTCGTGGTGGTCGGTGACGGCGACGGCACCGTCGGCGTCGGCTACGGCAAGGCCAAGGAGGTGCCGGCGGCGATCTCCAAGGGCGTCGAGGAGGCGAAGAAGAACTTCTTCCGCGTCCCGCGCGTCCAGGGCACCGTCGTGCACCCGGTCCAGGGCGAGGATGCGGCGGGCGTCGTCCTGCTGCGCCCGGCCGCCCCCGGCACCGGCGTGATCGCCGGCGGTCCGGTCCGCGCCGTGCTCGAGTGCGCCGGAGTGCACGACGTGCTCTCCAAGTCGCTCGGCTCGACCAATGCGATCAACATCGTGCGGGCCACCGTCGACGCCCTCAAGCAGCTCGAGGAGCCGGAGGCCGTGGCCGCGCGTCGCGGTCTCGCGGTCGAGGACGTCGCCCCGGCGGCGCTCCTGCGGGCCCAGGCCGAGGGCCGCGCCGCGGCCCGCGCCGAGAAGGTGGGTGCGTGATGCAGATCAAGGTCACCCAGACCCGTTCCGAGATCGGCGGCACCCAGAGCCAGCGAGCCACCCTGCGCGGCCTCGGCCTCAAGCGCATCGGTGACACGGTGGTGAAGGAAGACCGCCCCGAGATCCGCGGCATGATCCGCACCGTCACCCACCTGGTGACGTTCGAAGAGGTGGAGTGAATCTCATGAGCATCGAGGACCAGAACGCAGCAACCCCTTTGAAGCTCCACGACCTGCGCCCCGCGCCCGGTTCCAAGACCGCGCGCACCCGCGTCGGCCGTGGTGAGGCTTCGAAGGGCAAGACGGCCGGTCGAGGCACCAAGGGCACCAAGGCCCGCTACCAGGTGCCCGTCGGCTTCGAGGGCGGGCAGATGCCCCTGCACATGCGGCTGCCGAAGCTTCGCGGCTTCACCAACCCCTTCCGCGTCGAGTACCAGGTCGTGAACCTGTCGACCCTGCAGGAGCTGTTCCCCGAGGGCGGCACCGTCACGGTCGAGGACCTCGTCGCCAAGGGCGCTGTCCGCAAGAACCAGCCCGTGAAGGTGCTGGGCCAGGGCGAGGTGAGCGTCAAGCTCGACATCACCGCTCAGAAGTTCTCCGCCTCGGCGGAGCAGAAGATCGCGGCGGCCGGCGGGTCCGTCACCACCGCGTGACATCTTTTTGACGGGCACCGCGGCACAGACTTAGTCTGAGCCGCGGTGCCCTGTCGTCATTCCAGGGCCGGTCCGAACGCCCGCGCCCACCGGGCGCGGCCGCAGGACGGCCGACCACCGCCTCGGCCCCGTCCCAGGACCTCCAGGAGGGAATCAGGTGAACTCGTTCGTGCGCGCGCTGCGCACTCCCGAGCTGAGGGCGAAGATCCTCTTCACGCTCGGTCTGATCGCCGTCTACCGACTCGGCGTCTTCATCCCCACCCCGGGATTCGACGCCACCAACGTCATGATGTGCGCGGACCAGGCCGCCTCGGGTCAGGGCGCCAACGTGCTGGGCATGGTCAACATGTTCTCCGGCGGCGCGCTGCTGCAGCTGTCCATCTTCTCCCTCGGCGTGATGCCGTACATCACCGCCTCGATCATCGTGCAGCTCCTGCGCGTGGTGATCCCGCGGTTCGAGGCCCTCCACAAGGAGGGCGCCTCCGGCACCGCCAAGCTCACCCAGTACACCCGCTATCTCACGATCGGTCTGGGCGTCCTCCAGGCCACCACGATCATCACGCTGGTGCGCTCGGGCAACTTCTTCGTCGGCTGCACCCTCGAGCTCGTGCCCGACCAGTCGATCCCGACCCTGCTGCTCATGGTGATGACCATGACCGTCGGCACGGTCCTGATCATGTTCATGGGCGAGATGATCACCGAGCGCGGCGTCGGCAACGGCATGTCGCTGATGATCTTCTCCTCGATCGCGGCGAGCTTCCCCGCCTCCTTCGGCCAGGTCTGGCAGCTCAAGGGCTGGATCACCTTCTCCCTGGTGATTCTCGTGGGCCTGCTGATCATGGTCGGCATGGTGTTCGTCGAGCAGTCCCAGCGCCGCATCCCCGTGCAGTACGCCAAGCGCATGGTGGGCCGACGCATGTACGGCGGCACCTCGACCTACATCCCGATCAAGGTCAACCAGGCCGGCGTCATCCCCGTCATCTTCGCCTCCTCGATCCTCGCGCTGCCGCAGATGGCCGCCTCCTTCGGCGACCCGTCCGCCGGATGGGTGCAGTGGATCAACACGCACCTCGTCCTCGGCGCCTCCTTCTCGTGGATCTACGCCGTGGTCTACGTGGCCCTGATCGTCTTCTTCGCCTTCTTCTACGTCTCGATCACCTTCAACGCGGAGGAGATCGCCGACAACATGAAGAAGTACGGCGGCTTCGTCCCCAACGTGCGCGCGGGCAAGCCCACCGAGCGCTACCTGAGCTACGTCATCAACCGCATCCAGAGCGGCGGCGCCGTCTATCTCGCGGTGATCTGCCTGATCCCGCTGGTCGCGCTGTTCTACCTCGGCACCTCGCAGGACTTCCCGCTGGGCGGCGTCTCCCTCCTGATCGTGATCGGCGTGGGACTGGACACCGTCAAGCAGATCGACGCGAAGCTCCAGCAGCACCACTACGAAGGGATTCTCCGGTGACCACCCCCACCGCCTCGAACGGCTCGACCGCCCCCGCCCGCCGCCTGCTGATCGTCGGCCCGCCCGGAGCGGGCAAGGGCACCCAGGCCGTGCGGGTCGCGGAGGAGCTCTCGATCCCCGCGATCTCCACCGGCGACATCTTCCGCGCCAACGTCTCGGGGCAGACCGAGCTCGGCGTCCTCGCGAAGTCCTACATGGACAAGGGCGAGTACGTCCCGGACTCCGTCACCAACGACATGGTCCGCTCGCGCCTGGCCGAGGCCGACGCCCAGGACGGCTTCCTGCTGGACGGCTACCCCCGCACCCTCGACCAGGTCGAGGCGCTCGACGGCATGCTCGCCGAGCTCGGCACCCCGCTGGACCTCGTGCTGCTGCTCGTGGTCGAGCAGGAGGAGGTCGTGCAGCGCCTGGTGGCACGGGGCGCCGAGCAGGGCCGCAGCGACGACACCGAGGAGACGATCCGTCGCCGCCTCGAGGTCTACGCCGAGCAGACCGCCCCGCTGATCGACGTCTACGATCAGCGCGGCCTGGTGCGCCGCGTGGACGGCATGGCCTCGATCGACGAGGTCACCGCCGCGCTGCGCGAGGCCCTCGGCGCCCGATGAGCCTCCTGCCCGAGCGGGTGGAGTGGAAGACGCCCGAGCAGATCGCGGTGATGCGGCGCAGCGGCCACCTGCTGCACCGCGTCCACGACATGCTCGAGTCCGAGATCCGTCCCGGCATCACCACGGACGAGCTCGACTCCCTCGCCCACGCGATGATCCGCGACGCGGGGGCGACGCCGAACTTCCTGGGCTACCAGGGCTATCCGGCCACGCTCTGCATCAGCGTCAACGACGTCGTGGTCCACGGCATCCCCGACGCCCGCCCTCTCGAGGAGGGGGACGTGGTCTCGATCGACGGGGGCCTGATCGTGGACGGCTGGCACTCGGACGCGGCCCGCACCCACATCGTGGGCCGGCCCCGCTCGGTCGGCGACGAGGACCTGGTGCGGATCACCGAGGAGGCCCTCTGGGCCGGGATCGCGGCGCTCGCCACCGCCGAGCGCGTCGGCGACGTCGGGGCCGCGATCGAGGACTACGTCGAGCAGGCGGCGGGGGAGTCACTCTCCCACCTCGAGGGCTTCGGCGGCCACGGCATCGGCACCGCGATGCACCAGGCGCCCGACGTCATGAACTACCGGGTCCGCCCGCGCGGGCCGAAGGTGCGCCCGGGCCTGTGCGTCGCGATCGAGCCGATGCTGATCCAGGGCCAGGGGAACTGGGAGCTCGAGGACGACGAGTGGACCGTCCGCGCCACCTGCGGCGGCCGCGCCGCCCACGCCGAGCACTCCGTCGCCGTGACCGAGCAGGGGCTGCTGGTGCTGACCGCCGGCGACGGGGGAGCTGCCGAGCTCGCCCGGCGCGGGGTCGTCGCCGCGCCCGATCCGCTCGCGGCCTGAGCCGGCAGGCTCCGTCCGCCCGGCGCGGGGCCGCCCCGTCGACGGGCGGGGCGGGGGAGCGGGGCGGACGTGATGGGCATCATCGCGTCGGCCCTCGCCGAATCCGGACCTCGCGTGTAGGCTGGTCCATCGGGTGTGCTCCGATCGCGCGTGCGAACGTGTGCTCGTGCAGTCCCGTCGTGCCGTCCGTCCGGCAGGTCCTCGAGGCCGCAGGGCGAGGCCGACGCGCTGCCTCGGCGCCACCCTCGTCGATCACCGTACCGTCACCCGACGGTCGGTGTGCAGGGCCTGGGAAACCAGGAACCAAGTACGCGGAACTCGGCCCCGGCTTCGCCGGAGGCGGGAGATTGGGGAGGCATGGCGAAGAAGGACGGAGTGATCGAGGTCGAGGGCAGGGTCACGGAGGCGCTCGCGAACGCGCGCTTCCGCGTCGAGCTCGACAACGGGCACATGGTGCTCGCGCACATCTCCGGAAAGATGCGCCAGCACTACATCCGCATCCTTCCCGAGGACCGTGTGGTCGTCGAGCTGAGCCCCTATGACCTCGACCGGGGCCGCATCGTCTACCGCTACAAGTGATCGTCCCGGGAGAAGGAAAGCTATGAAGGTCAAGCCGAGCGTCAAGCCGATCTGTGACAACTGCAAGGTGATCCGTCGCCACTCGCGCGTCATGGTCATCTGCTCGAACCCCCGTCACAAGCAGCGCCAGGGCTGAGCGGAGCGATCCGCCCGTCCCGGCCCCTGCCGTGACAGCCGCCGCCAGGCGGCACGCCCCGCAGCGCGGGGCACCCGCCCGCATCGCGGGCACCACACAAATGAAGAGACGACACCACCGGCATCGGCCGGTCACCCGCAGGACGGAGGCTGCGGCGTCGGGGAGACAGTCCCGGCGAGGTGTCGGCTCAGGCCTCCGAGACAGTAGGAGAATCTGCACATGGCACGTCTGGTGGGAGTGGACCTTCCGCGCGAGAAGCGCCTCGAGGTCGCCCTGACGTACATCTTCGGCATGGGACGCACGCGCGCCCAGGAGACCCTCGCCGCGACCGGCGTCTCCGGCGACAAGCGGGTCCGTGAGGTGAGCGACGAGGAGCTCGTCCAGCTCCGCGATCACATCGAGGCGAACTACATGGTCGAGGGCGACCTCCGCCGCGAGGTGGCCGCCGACATCCGCCGCAAGGTCGAGATCGGCAGCTACCAGGGGCTGCGCCACCGCCGCGGCCTGCCCGTCCACGGTCAGCGCACGAAGACCAACGCCCGCACCCGCAAGGGTCCGAAGCGCACGGTCGCCGGCAAGAAGAAGGCTCGCTGATCCGCGGCATCCGCTGATCGGCCGCCCGGCTCCGTCCCCGGAGCCCGCAGTCACTTCGCGCCGCTGAGGGAACCGGCGCACCCCCACACCACCAGAGGAGTTCTGCCGCATGGCAACCAAGACCCGTCAGGCCGCTGCGCGCAAGCCGCGCCGCAAGGACAAGAAGAACATCGTCAACGGCCAGGCTCACATCAAGAGCACGTTCAACAACACCATCGTGTCCATCACGGACCCGACCGGCGCCGTCATCTCCTGGGCCTCCGCCGGCCAGGTGGGCTTCAAGGGCTCGCGCAAGTCCACCCCGTACGCCGCGCAGATGGCCGCCGAGGCCGCCGCGCGCCAGGCGCAGGAGCACGGCCTGAAGAAGGTCGACGTCTTCGTGAAGGGCCCGGGCTCGGGCCGCGAGACCGCGATCCGCTCGCTCACCGCGACCGGCCTCGAGGTGGGCTCGATCCAGGACGTCACCCCGCAGCCGCACAACGGCACCCGTCCGGCCAAGCGCCGCCGCGTCTGATCCCGTCGGCCGTGACGACGGGACGCCCCGCTCGTCACGGTCGACCGTGTCGGGCGGGGTCTCCCGCGCCCGGCGTCCCCGGACCCCTCGCGGGTCACCCCCCGTCTTCCAGGCCCACCGCCCCCTTCTGAGCGTCATATGGCGGACGCTCGCCGAAAGGATCCACAGTGCTCATTGCACAGCGCCCCACGCTGACCGAAGAGGTCGTGTCGGACAACCGCTCCCGGTTCGTCATCGAGCCGCTCGAGCCGGGCTTCGGCTACACCCTCGGCAACTCCCTGCGCCGCACCCTGCTGTCCTCCATCCCCGGCGCCGCGGTCACCTCGATCCGCATCGACGGCGTGCTGCACGAGTTCAGCACCGTCCCCGGCGTCAAGGAGGACATCACCGAGGTCATCCTCAACATCAAGAACCTCGTCGTCTCCTCGGAGAACGACGAGCCGGTCGTGATGTACCTGCGCCGCGAGGAGGCCGGCCGCGTCACCGCCGCCGACATCACCCCGCCGGCCGGCGTGGAGATCCACAACCCCGACCTGCACATCGCGACCCTCAACGAGAAGGGCCGCCTGGAGGTCGAGCTGATCGTCGAGCGCGGCCGCGGCTACGTCTCCGCCGCGCAGAACAAGGGCGTCGACGGCGAGATCGGCCGGGTCCCGGTCGACTCGATCTACTCGCCCGTGCTGAAGGTGACCTACAAGGTCGAGGCGACCCGTGTCGAGCAGCGCACCGACTTCGACAAGCTGATCGTCGACGTCGAGACCAAGCCGGCCATCAGCCCCCGCGACGCGGTGGCCTCGGCGGGCAAGACCCTGGTCGAGCTGTTCGGCCTGGCCCACGAGCTGAACCAGGAGGCGGAGGGCATCGAGATCGGCCCCTCGCCCACCGACCAGGCGCTGGCCGCTGATCTGGCCCTGCCGATCAACGACCTGAACCTCACGGTCCGCTCGTACAACTGCCTGATGCGCGAGGGCGTCCACACCGTCGGCGAGCTGACCGCCCGCTCCGAGGCGGACCTGCTCGACATCCGCAACTTCGGACAGAAGTCCATCGACGAGGTCAAGGCGAAGCTCGCCGATCTCGGGCTGTCGCTGAAGGACTCCCCGGCCGGGTTCGACCCCGCCGCCCTGGACTCCTACTCCGACGACTTCGGCGACCAGTACTGACCTTCACTTCCACCAAGGAGAACGACCATGCCTGCACCCACCAAGGGCGCGCGCCTCGGCGGATCCCCCGCGCACGAGCGGATGATCATCGCGGGCCTCGCCACCGAGCTGTTCCGCCACGGCCGGATCACCACCACCGAGACCAAGGCCAAGCGCCTGCGCCCCCATGCGGAGCGTCTGATCACCCAGGCGAAGAAGGGCGATCTCGCCTCCCGTCGCCGCGTGATGCAGACCGTCCGTGACAAGGGCGTCGTCTACCAGCTCTTCGAGGAGATCGCACCGACCTTCTTCGAGCGTCCCGGCGGCTACACCCGCATCACCAAGATCGGCCCCCGCAAGGGCGACAACGCCCCGATGGCCGTCATCGAGCTGGTCACGGAGGAGTACTCCGCGAAGCAGTCCGTGGTGAAGGAGGCCGAGGGCGCCGCGAAGAACGCGTCCAAGGCCGAGGAGACCCCGGTCGCCGAGACCGAGGCCCCCGCCGCCGCGGAGTCGACCGAGGAGTCCGAGGAGACGAAGGAGGCCTGATCCGGGCCGCCTGATCCTCGCGGCTCGCAACGCCGCTCGCGCCAGCGCGCACACCGCCGAGGGCGGGCCGACGGGGGAGATCCCGACGGCCCGCCCTCGTCATGCATCCGGGGCCGACAGGGCCCCGGATGCTCCGAGCGGGGGCCGTCGGATCCGACTGCCGGCGACCCCTCGCAAGGCCGCCGAGGACGGGACGATGAACACTCGTTCTTTGTGCGATCGTGACCGGCTCGTCGTGATGCGTTCGTGGCCGTGGACTACGGTGGTCGGTGCCCGGCTGCGCACCCGTCGACCGCTCCACGCCTCGGCGACGCGCCTCGGGATCCCCCGTCCCCTCTCCTCTGGAGCCTTCGTGATGTCCCACCGGACCCTTCCCCCCGAGTCCGACGCCCGCCCCCTCTCCCTCAGCCGCCGCACGCTGATGGCGGCGACCGCCGCCGCGGTGCCCGCCGGCGCCGTCGCGCTCGGCGCAGCTCCCGCTCTGGCCGACCCGACCGTCACCGACGGCGAGACCCGCGTGGTCGACGTGCCGCTGGCCGACGCCCCGCTGGTCGAGGCCGACGGCGTCCAGGTGCGCGACCTGCCCGAGCAGCCCGGCACGATGGTGGGCGTGACCTGGCCGAGCGAGTCCGATGCGCCCGAGGTGCAGGTCCGCGGCAAGGACCAGGACGGGCAGTGGACGCCCTGGGAGCCGCTCGAGACCGCCGAGGACCCGGAGACGGGCGAGGACGCCCCCGGCACCGAGTGCGCCTGGGTGGGTGTGGTCGGCGCGCTCCAGGTGCGGGCCGAGCTCGACGGGGCCGACGTCACCGAGCAGCTCACCGCCCACGTCATCACCACCTCGCCGACCGCCGAGGACGCGGTCGTCGCCCAGAGGGCAGGCGCCCCGCAGCCGATGTCGACCGCCGCCCAGCAGGACATGGCCGCGACCGCCGCCGCGACGACGATGGCGAACCCCGCCACCCCGGTCCTCGGGCCGGGCGCGCCCTCCTACACCTCCCGCGCCGGCTGGGGCGCGAACGAGGGCCTCGTGCGCGGCACGAGCGGCTCCGACCAGCTCAAGGCCGTGGTCATCCACCACACCGCCGGCACCAACAGCTACTCCTCCTCGCAGTCCGCGGAGCTGGTGCGAGGAATCCTGACCTACCACACGCAGACCCTGGGCTGGGCCGACATCGGCTACAACGTGCTGGTGTCCAAGTACGGGCAGATCTTCGAGGGCCGCAGCGGCGGCCTGCATCGCAACATCACCGGCGCCCACGCCTACGGCTTCAACACCGGCTCCTTCGGCATCTCCGTGATGGGCAACTACCAGAGCACCGCCGCGCCGTCCGCCGCCCGCGCGGCCGTCGCACGCCTGGTGGGCTGGAAGCTGCTGAGCACCTTCCAGATCAAGGTCGCCTCCACCTCCTCCTGGACCCCGGGCTCCGGCACCCGCTTCCCCGCGGGGAAGACGATCGCGCTGCCGAAGATGTTCGGCCACCGGGACGTGAACTACACCGACTGCCCCGGCAACGCGCTGTACAACCAGTTCGGGAGCCTGCGCACCGAGGCGCAGCGCGCGATCGACGGCGGCTGGAAGGAGCACCTCTGGGCCTTCCAGGGCGTCGGCGGCTCCTCGAAGCTCGGCTACGTGGTGAAGTCCGCGCACCAGACGGGCAAGTACACCGCGACCGTGCTCACCAAGGGGCTGATCCTGCAGGAGAGCGGCGGCAATGCCTCCGGCCACGCGACCCCCTTCGCGAAGCAGTGGGCCGCCTCGTGGGGACGTCCGGCGAAGGCCGACTCCCAGGACGGCGACCGCCGCATCCAGGCCTTCCAGAACGGCGTGGCCGCGAACGAGGGCGGGAGGGTCCGCTTCGTGACCCCGTACTTCCGCGACGTCTCCCCGTCGCGGGTGTTCTTCCTCGAGATCACCGACCTCGCGGCGCGCGGGATCACCAAGGGCTGGGGAACCCCGACGAACGCGGAGTTCCGGCCGAACGAGGACAACCTGCGCGATGCGATGATCGCCTTCATCTACCGTGCGAAGGGCAGCCCCGCCTACACTGCGCCGAAGACCTCCCCGTTCACGGACGTGAGCCCCTCCAAGCCCTTCTACAAGGAGATCTGCTGGGCGTACGACGAGGGGATCTCTCGCGGCTGGGGCACCGGGTCGAACCGCACGTTCCGCCCGTACGAGGAGGTCAAGCGCGACGCCGTCGCGGCCTTCCTCTACCGCGCCGCCGGGGTGAACCACACGAGCACCAACAGCGGCTTCTCCGACGTCCCCGCCTCGCACGTCTTCGCCAAGGAGATCACCTGGCTGTCGAAGGCGGGCATCGCCCGCGGCTGGGACGACGGCACCTTCCGCCCGAACGCCTTCATCAAGCGCGATCAGATGGCCACGTTCATGATGCGGTGGCTGAAGCACACCGGAAGGGCCTGAGGTGCGGCTCTTCCGTCGACGCTCCTCGGGGTCGTCCTTCTCGCCGGCGGAGTCCGCGACGCTGCGTCCGAGCTTCTCCGGCCCTGTCGAGGCGCCGTTCTACCTCGTCTCGATGGCGGGCTATCCGAACTTCGGCGACGAGCTGATCGCACGGCGCTGGATCGAGCACCTCGCGATCCACCGGCCGGACGAGGAGGTGTGGCTGGACTGCCGCTTCCCCGGCACGGCCAGCGCGCTGTTCGGGGGCCTCCACCCGCGCCTGCGCGTGACCGATGCCGTCTTCCGGGCGGTGGAGGACTCGCTGCGGGGCTCGCGCCGCCCGGTCGAGGACATCGTCGCCCACCTCGGCACCCCGCTCTACGACGCGCCGCTGCTCGCGCTGCGCGAGGCCCGCTCGCTGCACCTGCTCGGCGGCGGCTTCGTCAACGCCGTCTGGCCCGAGAACGCGCACCTGGTGCGGGCGATGCGGGCGGCGGCGGAGATCAGCGGCGCCCCGCTGCTCGCGACCGGTCAGGGGCTCGCCCCCTTCGGCGAGGAGCAGCTGGCGGGCTTCGACCATGTCGGCGTGCGGGACGCCGCCAGCGCCGAGAAGCTCGGCATCTCCAGCGGCGTCGACGACGCGTATCTCGTCGAGCAGGCACCCGAGCGGGTCGACGACCAGGAGCCGGAGCTCGTGCTCTGCGTGCAGTCCGACGCGCTGGACGAGGGCTCCTTCGAGCAGCTCGTCGTCCATGTGCGCGAGACCGTCGCCTCCCTCGGCATCCCGCGCGAGCGCACCCGCTACGTCGAGGCGCTGCCCGGCGGGGACCACGCCGGCTTCGAGCGCCTGAAGGATCTCGTGGCGGAGGACGGCTTCGTCCCCTTCACGAGCTTCTGGCGCGGCCAGCTCGCACCGGCGGCGCGCCAGGTGTGGATCACCACGCGCTTCCACCACCACCTCGTGGCCTCGCTGCACGGGGCGCGAGGGATGGCGCTCAGCGCCCGCAGCGGCTACTACGACGTGAAGCACGGCTCCCTCGTGGAGCTCGGCAGCGGCTGGCGGGTCTCGGACGGCACGGGAGAGGTCCCGACCCTCGCCGATCTCGAGCGCCCCGGCTCCTTCGAGGACGCGATCACGCGCAAGCGCCGCGAGGCCGAACTGCTGTACGGTACCGCCTGAGCCGTCGAAGCCGGCGGCATCGCCGATCGCCGGAGCGGACGTGCGAGCACAGGAGCGCCCCGGGACCCGTCGAGGGTCCCGGGGCGCTCCTGTCGTGTCCGGACCTCAGACGAAGTGGCGCGGCAGCGTGCCCTCGCGCAGTTCCCGCAGCTCGCCGAGCGCGAAGGTGCCCACGCCCTCGATCTCGAGGTCGGTGCCGCCGGTCGCGCCGAGCGCGAGCACCGGCACGCCGTGCTCGGCGGCGAGGGCGAGGAAGCGCTCCTCGGCCTCGGCCGGGACCGCGACCAGGGCGCGGGCCTGCGACTCGGAGAACAGGGCGGTGGGGAGGTCCACGCCGTCCCGCTCGAGGAGCCCGGCGAGGTCCACGCGGGCGCCCGTGCCGAAGCGGGTCGTCGACTCGACGAGCGCCTGGACGAGACCGCCCTCGGAGAGGTCGTGCGCGGAGGCGGCGAGCCCCTGCTCGGAGGAGGCGACGAGCACGCGGGCGAGCGCGCGCTCGGCCTCGAGGTCGACCTGCGGGGGCAGGCCGCCGAGGTGCTGGTGGACCACGTCGGACCAGGCCGAGCCCGAGAGCTCCTCGCGGGTCGTGCCCAGCAGCAGCACGCGCCGGCCCTCGCCCTGCCAGCCGGAGGGGACGCGGCGCGCGACGTCCTCGAACACGCCGAGCACGCCGACGACGGGCGTCGGATGGATCGCGGAGTCGATCAGGCCCGGCTCGCCGGTGGAGTTGTACAGCGAGACGTTGCCGCCGGTGACGGGCACCTCGAGCGCCTCGCACGCCTCGGCGAGCCCGCCGATCGCCTCGACCAGCTGCCACATGGGGCCCGGGTCCTCGGGCGAGCCGAAGTTCAGGCAGTCCGTGATCGCCAGCGGCGTCGCCCCGGCGGTCGCGACGTTGCGGTACGCCTCGGCCAGCGCCAGCTGCGCGCCGGTGCGGGGGTCGAGCTTGGTGTAGCGGCCGTTCGCGTCGGTCGCGAGCGCGATGCCGCGTCCGGTCTCCTCGTCGATGCGCAGCACGCCGGCGTCATCGGGCATGGCCAGCGCCGTGTTCCCGCCGACGTAGCGGTCGTACTGGTCGGTGACCCAGCCCGTGGAGGCGAGGTTCGGGGAGGCGATCAGCGTGCGGATCTGCGCGAGGATCTCCTCCGCGCCCTCGGGGCGGGGGAGGGCCTCGGCGCGGTCGGCCTGGAGGGCGTCCTGCCAGTCGGGGCGGGCGTAGGGCCGGTCGTAGACGGGGGAGTCGATCGCGACGGTCGCCGGGTCCACGTCCACGATCCGCTCGCCGTGGTGGTCGATGGTGAGGCGGCCGTCGCCGGTGACCTCGCCGATCACGGCGACCTCGACGTCCCACCTCGCGGCGATCGCCTGGAACTCCTCGAGCTTCTCCGGCGGGACCACCGCCATCATGCGCTCCTGCGACTCGCTCATGAGGATCTCCCCGGCGGTGAGGGTCGGGTCGCGCAGCAGCACCTCCTCGAGGTGGATGTGCATGCCGGAGCCGCCGTTGGCGGCGAGCTCGGAGGTCGCGCAGGAGATGCCCGCGGCGCCGAGGTCCTGGATGGCCGCGACGGTGCCGGCCGCGTACAGCTCGAGGCAGCACTCGATGAGGACCTTCTCCATGAAGGGGTCGCCCACCTGGACGCTCGGGCGCTTCAGCGGCCCGTCCTCCTCGAAGGTCTCCGAGGCGAGGATGGAGGCGCCGCCGATGCCGTCCCCGCCGGTGCGGGCGCCGAAGAGGACCACCTTGTTGCCCGCGCCGGTCGCGGCGCCGGAGCGGATGTCCTCGTGGCGCATCATGCCCACCGCGAGCGCGTTGACCAGCGGGTTGGTCTGGTAGGAGGCGTCGAAGACGGTCTCGCCGCCGATGTTCGGCAGGCCGAGCGAGTTGCCGTAGCCGCCCACGCCGGCGACCACGCCGTGGACCACGCGGGCGGTGTCGGGGTGGTCGATCGCGCCGAAGCGCAGCTGGTCCATGACCGCGACGGGCCGGGCGCCCATCGAGATGATGTCGCGCACGATGCCGCCCACGCCGGTCGCGGCGCCCTGGTACGGCTCGACGTAGGAGGGGTGGTTGTGGGACTCGACCTTGAAGGTCACGGCCCAGCCGTCGCCGATGTCGACGACGCCGGCGTCCTCGCCCATGCCCACCAGCAGCTTCTCGCGCATCGCGTCGGTGGTGTGCTTCCCGAAGGTGCGCAGGTGCTTCTTCGAGGACTTGTAGGAGCAGTGCTCGGACCACATGACCGAGTACATGGCGAGCTCGGCGTTGGTGGGGCGGCGACCCAGGATCTCGCGGATGCTCGCGTACTCGTCGTCCTTCAGCCCGAGCTCCGCATAGGGCTGCACCTGGTCCGGCGTCGCGGAGGCGTTCTCGACGGTGTCGGACTCCGCGGCGTGGCCGTGGGGGGAGGTGGGAGTGGTCTCAGCGGTCATCGCGGGGTCGGGTCCGTTCGTCACGAGGGCTGGGGGAGCGGCGGGCCTCGCGGCCCGGCGCAGGGTTCCCCCAGTCTACGAGCGACGCGGCCGACGGGGGCGCTCGGGGCGAGCGCTGAGACCGGGAGTGAGACCGGAACGGCATCCGGCGGGGCGGCGCGCACAAGGAGAGCGGCCGACGGGGACCTCGTCCCGTCGGCCGCTCTCCCGGTCCGTGCTGCTCAGGCGCTCGGTGCTCAGACCGTCAGCGCTCTGGCCGTCAGCCCTCGGGGCGTCAGCGCGAGGAGCCCTTCTTCCCCTGCGTGCGGCGCGCCCGCTTCTCCGCATCGCGCAGCGCCTTCTCGCTCACGGGCGCGTCCTGGCTCGCCCGCTGCGCGCGGAAGTACGCGGCGGCCTCGTCCTGGCGCTCCTGCTCCCCGCCGAGCGCGATCGGCGCGCGCACGTGGCCGGGGCGGATGTCGAAGGCCGCGACGAGGTCGAGCACGTGCGGGCGCAGGCGCCACAGCAGCCGGCGCAGGTCCCCCTCGATCTGACGGCCGCGCTGGGTGGAGATCATGCCCGAGAGCAGGAACCAGGCGAGGTCGTCGTTGATCGCGGTGAGGCCGAACAGGTCCCGCACGTCGGTGAGCACGGCGCGGGTGCCCTCATCCTCCATCGCCTCGATCCCGGCGGTGAAGGCGCGCCAGCGCACGAGGTCCGCATGGGCGCGGGCCGCGTCGAGCATCTCGACCTGGTGCTTGTTGACCTCGGCGGCGGCGTCGGCCGGGCTCATTCTCGCGGTGCTGCGCAGGGCGAGGGCGACCTCCTCGACCTTGACCCTGGCGCGGTCGGCGAGCATCTCCTCCTGGAACTCGGCGCTGCGCATCGAGTCGAAGGCGCGCCGCGCGTTGCCGCGGTCGCTCACGCTCTGGCCGAGGCGGGCCCAGGGGGTGTGCCGCTTCGCGAGCACCTCGGCGCGCTGGGCGATGAACCGGCCGATGCCGGCGCGGTCCACGTTCTTCAGCTCGGAGGTGTAGTCCGACAGCAGCCGCTTGGCGACCAGCTGCAGCAGGATCGTGTTGTCGCCCTCGAAGGTCGCGTACACGTCGAGGTCCTGGTGGAGCCCGACGAGCTGGTTCTCGGCCATGAAGCCGGAGCCGCCGCAGGCCTCGCGGCACTCCTGGATGGTGTCCAGGGCGAGCCAGGTTGAGGTCGGCTTGAGCGTCGCGGCCAAGGTCTCGAGGTCCTCGCGGCCCTCGGGGGTGTCGCCGCGGCCGGAGAACACATCGTCGAAAGCCTGCAGCAGCTGCTCGTGCGCGAAGGCGCCCGCGTAGGTCGCGGCGAGCTTCGGCAGCAGGCGGTGCAGATGCGCCTGGTAGTCCATCAGCACGGTCTCGCGCGTCGGGTCGGCGGCGGTGAACTGGCGGCGCTGGGTGGCGTAGGTGATCGCGATGTGCAGCGCGAGCTGCGAGGCGCGGATCGCGGAGCCGTCGAGCGAGACGCGGCCCTGCACGAGCGTGCCGATCATCGTGAAGAAGCGCCGCCCGGGGGAGTCGATGGGGGAGGAGTAGGTGCCGTCGGCGGCGACGTCCCCGTAGCGGTTCAGCAGGTTGCGGCGCGGGACGCGCACGTGGTCGAAGGCGAGGCGACCGTTGTCGATGCCGTTCAGGCCGCCCTTCTCGCCGTCGTCCTCGCTCTGCACGCCGGGCAGGAGGTTCCCCTGCGCATCGCGCACCGGCACGTAGAAGCAGTGCACGCCGTGGTCGACGCCGTTCGTGATCAGGCGCGCGAAGACCGTGGCGGCCCTCGCGTGGATCGCGGCGTTGCCGAGGTAGTCCTTCCACGCGGCGCGGAAGGGGGTGTTGATGACCCACTCGCCGTCCTCGCCGCCCTCGGGGTCGAAGGTCGCCGTGGTCGCGAGGGACTGCACGTCGGAGCCGTGCCCGATCTCGGTCATCGCGAAAGCGCCGGGGGTCTCGAGGGTCATGGCGCCCGGCACCCAGGCCTTCTGCTGCTCCTCGTCGCCCAGCTGCACGATCGCGGAGGTGAACAGCCCCCACTGCACGCCGGCCTTGATCTGGAGGGACGGGTCGGCGACGACCAGCTCCTCGAAGGCGGCGACGTTGGCGCCGTTGTCGTTCGGGCCGCCGAGGTGCTCGGGGAGCATCGGCAGCGAGACCTCCTCCTCGGCGAGGGTCCGGAGCTGGCCGAAGACCCGCTCCCGGTGCTCGGCGACGCTCGCGTCCATCGGGCGGTGCATCTCGGGGCGGGCCGCCCGCTCGCGGGCGTCGCGCCGAGCGTCGGCCCAGCTGCCCAGCAGCGCCTCGGAGACCATCTCGACGTCGAGGCGGGGGCTGCCGTCGGCGGGGACCGGGATCGGGCCGGTCGGCGTGGGGCTCGCGGCGGCGTCGGTGCCTCTCGCGGCGGTGGGCGCGGGGGCGGATGCGGTGGTGGAGGTCTCGGCGGTCATGCGTGCAGTCCCTTCATGAGCCAGGTGACCAGGCGGGTCACGAGCTGATCGGAGGTGAGGGTGGTCGAGGCGCCGTCGGGGGCCTCGAGATCGTTCATCCAGGTGTCCACGGCCCGTTCGACGAAGCCCACCGCGCCGGTCGCCCAGATCTGCGGCGAGGGGGTCCCGGCGGGGAGGAAGGTCGTGATGATGCGGGTCACGGAGTCGAGGAAGTGGTTCAGCCCGTCGCTGGGGCGGGTGACGAAGCGGTACACGCCGGGGGAGCGCTGCGCGGTCCCGACGTAGGCGCGGATCATCGCGTGGATGCGCTCCTCGGGCGCGGGCTCGCGGCCCATCCGCTCCTCGAGCACGCGCATCTCCGCGAGCAGCTTGTCGTGCATCGCCTGGAGGATGCTGCGGCCCAGGTCACGCTGGAGGTGGGACTTGTCCTCGAAGTACCGGTAGACGATGGACTTCGAGGTGCCCGAGGCCGCGGCGATGTCCTCCATCGTCACGTCGGGGCCGCGCTCGTGGATCAGGTGCCGGGCCACGTCCAGCAGCTCAGCACGTCGCTGCTCTCGGTGCTGGGCCCAGCGGGCCGAGCGCCCGTCCACGGGGGCTTGCGTCGTCGCATTCACAGAACCTAGGGTATCAAGTACCGACGGTTCTATGTAAAGTCCTTCCCGACGATCCGTCCCCGTGACCACGAAGAGGTGCCCCACAGTGACCCCCACCGACTCCCCGCGCGAAGCGCTGATCCTCGGCGGCAACCGGATCCCGTTCGCCCGCTCCGGCGGGCCCTACGCCGGGATCTCCAACCAGGACCTGCTCACCGCCGCGCTCGAGGGCCTCGTCGCCCGTTACTCGCTCCAGGGCGAGAAGCTCGGCGAGGTCGCCGGCGGCGCCGTGCTGAAGCTCGCCGGCGACCTCAACCTCACCCGCGAGAGCGCGCTGGGCACGCCGCTGGACCCCCGCACCCCCGCCGTCGACATGTCCAAGGCCTGCGCGACCAGCCTCGAGACCGTCCTGCACGTCTCCAACCGGATCCGCCTGGGCCAGATCGACTCCGCGATCGCGTGCGGCGTCGACTCCGCCTCCGACTCGCCGATCGAGGTCACCCCGCGCCTGCGCCGCATCCTCCACCGCGCCTTCGCGGCGAGAACCGCGATGCAGCGCGTCAAGGCGCTCTCCGCGATCCGCCCCGCGGACCTCGCCCCGGTCCCGCCCCGCAACGGCGAGCCCCGCACGGGCCTGTCCATGGGCGAGCACCAGGCGCTGACCACCGCGCAGTGGGGCATCACCCGCGAGGCCCAGGACGAGCTCGCGCTCGCCTCCCACAAGAACCTCGCCGCCGCCTACGACGCCGGCTTCCTCGACGACCTCGTCACCGGCTACCGCGGCCTCGCCCGCGACCAGAACCTGCGCCCCGACTCGACCCTGGAGAAGCTCGGTACCCTCAAGCCCGTCTTCGGCGTGAGGTCCCCGCAGGTCGCGGAGCCGACGATGACCGCCGGCAACTCCACCCCGCTCTCCGACGGCGCCTCCTCCGTGCTGCTGGGCAGCGCCGAGTGGGCCGCCGAGCGCGGCCTCACCCCGCTCGCCCGGGTGGTCGACGCGCGCAGCGCCGCCGTCGACTTCGCCCACGGCGACGAGGGCCTGCTCATGGCCCCCGCCTACGCGGTCCCCGAGCTGCTGGACGCGAACGGCCTGGCCCTGCAGGACCTCGACTTCTACGAGATCCACGAGGCCTTCGCCTCCACCGTGCTGACCACGCTCAAGGCCTGGGAGTCCGAGGAGTTCTGCCGCGAACGCCTGGGCCGCTCCGCGCCGCTCGGCGCGATCGACCGCTCGCGGCTGAACATCACCGGCTCCTCCCTCGCCGCCGGGCACCCCTTCGCCGCGACCGGCGGCCGCCTCGTCGCGACGCTCGCCAAGCTCCTGCACGAGCGCGCGAAGGAGACCGGCCGGGTCCAGCGCGGCCTGATCTCGGTCTGCGCCGCCGCCGGCCAGGGCGCGGTCATGCTGCTCGAGTCCGTCACCGACTGACACCCCGACCCTTCACGGAGGTCCCCATGGCCGACGCCTACACCCGCTTCATCCGCTCCGCCCCCGGCGGCATGCTCGCCAAGCAGCTGGGCCTGCCCCGCCCCTCCCGGCTCCTGCGCCGCGAGGACCGCCCGGCGCCCGTGCTCGGCCCCGTCGTCGTGCTCGGCACCTCCGCCGGCGCGGACGCGGTCGCCCACCGACTCCTCGAGGGCGGCGCCGACGTGCGCCGCCGTGTCGAGGACCTGCGCTCGATCGGCTCGGTGATCGTCGTGGCCGACGAGCTCGCCGCCCCCGCGGAGCTCGGGCCGCTGCTGCTCCCGCTCGCCGGGGCGATGCGCTCCCTCGCACCGGGCGCGCGCCTGGTGACGATCTCCCGACCCGCGACGGGCGAGGAGCCCGCACGCGACGCCGCCCGCGGCGGTATCGAGGGGTTCCTGCGCTCGGTCGCGCACGAGATGCGCGGCGGCGCGACCGCCAACGGCATCCTGCTGGCCGACGGGGTCGGGGCCAACGCCCCCGGCGCCGTCGGCGCGCTGCGCTTCTTCCTCTCCGCCCGCAGCGCCTTCATCACCGGCCAGCTGCTGACCGTCTCCACCGAGGCGGGCAGCACGACCGAGAACGCCTCGCTCCCGCTCGCCGGGCGCACGGCGCTGGTCACCGGGGCTGCGCGCGGCATCGGCGCGGCCATCGCCCGCACCCTCGCGGCCGACGGAGCACGGCTCGTGGTGCTCGACGTCCCCGGCGCGGGTACCGAGCTCGCACGCCTGGCCAATGAGCTGCGCGCGATCCCGCTCCAGCTCGACGTCACCTCCGCCGACGCCGGGCGCCGCGTGGTCGAGTTCCTGCACGAGAAGGGGCTGACCCTCGACGTGCTGGTGCTCAACGCCGGCATCACCCGGGACAAGCTGTTCGCCAACATGACCCCGGACCGCTGGGACCCGGTGCTCGCCGTGAACATCACAAGCCAGATCGCGCTCACCGAGGCGCTGCTCGAGGCCCAGGGCGAGGGAGGCGGCGTGCTCGGCGCGCAGCCGCGCATCGTCTCGCTCGCCTCCACCAGCGGCATCGCCGGCAACCGCGGCCAGACCAACTACGCCGCGTCCAAGGCGGGTGTGATGGCCTTCGTCGACGCGCTCTCGGGACGTCTCGCCCCGCTCGGCGGCACCGCGAACGCGGTCGCGCCCGGCTTCATCGAGACCGAGATGACCGCGAAGATGCCGCCGCTGACCCGCGAGGTCGCCCGGCGTGTGAACTCGCTGCAGCAGGGCGGCCTGCCCGTAGACGTCGCCGAGGCGATCGCCTTCCTCGCGAGCGACGAGGCGGGCGGCGTGCAGGGCGAGACCCTGCGCGTGTGCGGCCAGAACATGGTGGGCAAGTGAGCGCGGGGCAGGGCGCCGCGGCGCGTACCGTGAACGCGCCGGAGCAGGTCAAGGAACTCTCCGACGTCCCCTCGTTCCCCGCGATCTACGCCGCCGCGCTCGACCCGCGCTCCCGCCTCGGCGGGAAGCGCGGGAAGGGCGGAAAGGGCGGTGGCGCGGAGACGCTGCCGAGCATCGCCTACCGGGTGAGGAAGGTGCGGATCGACGCCGAGCGCGCCCGCGACTTCGACCACCTGATGGGCGGTCCCGCGACGGACCTGGTCCACCCCGGCGTGCTGCACGTGCTCGCCTTCCCCGTCTCGCTCGCGCTCATGGCCCGGCGCGACTTCCCCTTCCCGCTGCTGGGCCTCGTGCACCTGCGCAACCAGGTGCTCCAGCACCGGCCCGTGAAGGTGGGCGATCTCGTGGACGTCGAGTGCCGGGTGCGGGACCTGCGCCCGCACCGCAAGGGCCGCACCTTCGAGGCGGTCTCGACGATCCTCGGCGAGGACGGCGAGATCATCGCCACCGACGTCTCCACCTATCTCGTCAAGGGCGGGAAGCCGGCCGCGGCGGAGCCCTCGGGCACGGCGCCGTCCAGCGCCGCGTCTTCCAGCGCCGCGTCTTCCAGTACCCCGTCCTCCGGTGCCGTGCCCTCGGGTGCCGCGTCGTCGGCCGCGAGCGCCGGGGCGACGGGTGCGGACGCCGCGACGTCGGTCGGCGGGCGGTCGAGGCGCGACTTCGAACCGCCGCAGCCGACGGGCCGCTGGGTGCTCGGTGCGGACACCGGACGGCGCTACGGCGCGGTCTCCGGCGACGTGAACCCGATCCACCTCTCCGCCGTCACCGCGAAGGCCTTCGGCTTCCCCTCGGCGATCGCGCACGGGATGTACACCGCTTCGCGCGCCTTCACCGAGGCGAGGGTGGACCTGTCGAAGCCGCTGCGCTGGGACGTCACGTTCGACGCCCCGGTCACGCTGCCCGGCTCCGTGCTCGTAGCCTTCGAGGACGATCCGTCGGTCGGGACCGCACGGTGCGTGGGCTGGAAGCCCGCCCGCGGGGAGAAGGGGCCGCGGCGCTGCTTCGAGGTCGAGGTGACGACGCTCGGGCGGTAGACGGGGCGGGGTCGGGGCGGTCTCGACGGTGTCCGCGCCGCTCATCGCGCGAGCGGTGGGCAGGGCGGGGGCGAGCCCCTGGGGGACCGGTGACCTCGGCCTCGGGGTCTGCAGCGGCGGTGGTCGACGGGATGCCCCCGTCGATCACCGCCGCTCGCGCTGTCGGTGTTCCTGCTGATTCTTCGAGCGGTGATCGGTCGAGAGCGCGAACAGGAGTCAGGCGACGTTCGAAACGATGTGGGGTCGGCGACGCCCGTTCCCTCCGGCCGATCGCGGCGACCGGACCCATGGCTGTGAGGTGCGTGAGCGTCACGTCTCCTCCACACAGGATGGTTTTCCACAATTCCGGACTACTGATCAGTAGTGATGACGCAGCTCTTCCGTTCATCGAACAGACCTGCGAAAATACAGGCATGTCATTCGATTCGTACGGTGGGGCCGTGGAGCCTCCGGAGTCCGACGGGGAGTCCCGTCGGCCCGGTGGCGCGCCGAGCCTCGCCGCGGGGGTCGAGGAGCTCGTCGTCGACGGCATCGACGTCATCCAGGCCAAGGCGGCGCTCGCACGGCTCGGGGAGCGAGGATCGGCCGATCTCGAGGCGCTCGACGCGCAGCGGACGATCGCCCTGCTGACGGAGCTGCGGAAGCTCTCCGGCGCGGTGGCGGCGATCGAGGCGCGTGCCCTCGTCAGTCTCGAGGCGGCGGTCGCGGACGACAGCCTCGAGCGCGGGGAGACGCCCCGGCAGGCGCAGAGGGTCGCGCGTGCGGAGGCTGCAGCCGCGCTGAAGAAGTCCACGTCGGCCGCGGGGCAGAGCATGTCCTCGTGCAGGCGGCTGGTCCGTTCGATGCCGCGCGTGCTAGGGGCTCTCGCCCAGGGGCGGGCGATGCCCGCCGCAGGTCACCAGGTGGGGCGGGCGATGGGGCCGGCGACGCCTGAACAGCGGGAGCAGGTGGACCGGATCCTCGGCGCGCATCTCGCGGACCTCGAGGACTGCGGACCGGGGGAATGGGGCGACGAGGCCGCGCGGATCCTCCACGCGCTGGACCCCGAGGTTGCGGCCGCGCGTCACCGCGTGGCGCGACGGGAGCGCAGCGTCACCGTGCGCCGCGGACGGCACGGCATGGCGACCCTGACCGCGCATCTGCCCGGCCTCGACGCCGCGCGGATCCGCAAGACGCTGTCGGTGGCCGCCGAGCGGTCGCGGGCCGACGGCGACCGGCGCGGTCACCAGCAGATCATGGCCGATCTCCTCGCCGACACGGTCCTCGGCCGCGGCGAGGGAGGCGAGCTCCCTGTGGTCGACATCGGCGTGATCATCACCGACCGCTCCCTGCTCGCGCCCGGCCATGCCGACGCCGCGACCGTGGAGGGCCTCGGCGCGGTCCCGTACGAGCACATCCGCGAGGAGATGCTGCGCGCGCTCGAGCACCCGGATCCCGAGGTCGTCCTCGCGCTGCGGAAGCTCCTCCAGGACGCGGAGGACGGGCAGCTCGTCGCAGTGGAGTCCCGATCACGGGCGTTCCCGGCCGGCCTCGGCCGCCTCCTCCGCTACGCGCACCAGACCTGCCGGGCTCCGCACTGCGATGCGAGCATTCGGCAGATCGACCACATCGTCCCCTGGTCGCAGGGCGGGCCGACGAGCCTCGACAACGGCAACGGGCTCTGCGCCGCCGACAACCAGAAGGAGGCGGCGTGCGCGACAGCTCGGGTGATCACCGACGAGGACGGCACACGACGCACGGTCGAATGGACGACCCGCTATGGACAGACCGCAAGGCGGCGCGGCGTGAACTTCGACCCCGTCGGCACGGCGCTGCGGAAAGCGGGAAAGGCACCGGCTGTCCCGGACGTCGGCGAGGGAGGCCCCGCGGAGCCCGACCATGACGTGCTCACCCCGGTGCACCGGCTCTTCGCGCTGCCGGAGCTCCGTGCAGTGGAGGAGGACGGCGAGGTGCAGGCTGCCGAGGTGCACCCCGAGGACGTGCGGCCTCTCGGCGAAGGGTCCGCTCCCGACGCAGAGCCCGCGACGTCGCGACCAGGGGGCACAGTGCGGCCGCATCCTCCCGCAGGGAGAAGAGCGGCCCGGGTGGACTACCTCGTGGTCCTGCCGCCCACTGGTTCACGCGCACGGCCACCCGAGCAGGACGCGGCCTGAGGCCGAGCCGTCGGCACCCTCAGCCCAGACCGGCCTCGAGCGTTCCCAGCAGGTGCTCGACGAACTCGGCGGGCCGGACCTCGTCGAGCAGCTCCACCGTCGGCCCTCGACCCCACCGCCCCAGCTCGTCACCGACGGTCTGGCCACGGGTCAGCGTCCCCGCCAGCTCGACGTCCACGGGGAGCGGCCGGGTGCTCGCGAACTCCCCGGTCAGGGCGTGCGCGGTGACCAGCGGATCGTGTACGTGCGCGGTCCAGCCGAAGCCGTCGGCCTGGTGGAACTCGAAGTAGAAGCGCACCGCTTCGGCGAGGATCCGCGCGACCGGATGCGCTGAGCGCGCGGCGAGGGCCTCGAGCCGCTCGAGCTCCGCACCGGTGAAGACGATCTGCTCGGTCGCCTGCAGCGCGCCCAGCACCGGCAGCTGCGGCGCCGAGGCGAAGGCGGCGACCACACGCTGCGCCGCCTCCGGGTCCACCGCGATGTTCCACTCGCTGGTCGCACCGGTGTTGCCGCGATGGTTGATCGCACCGCCCATCACGTGCAGCCGGCGCAGCAGCCGCGGCAGCTCCGGCTCGATCTCCAGCGCCAGAGCGAGATTCGTGTGCGGTCCGAGCACCAGGCCGACGAGCTCCCCGGGCCGCTCCCGCGCCAGGTCCACCCACAGCTGCGCCCCCGAGCGGGGATCCTCCGCGCGGGTGGCCTCGGGCAGCACGGCGTGGCCGAGCCCGCCCGCTCCGTGGGTGTCCTCGGCGAACATCGGCGGCTCGACCAGCGGACGGTCCGCGCCGAGGGCGACCGGCGCGTCCACGCCCAGCAGCTCCGAGAGCGCGAGGTTGTTGCGGTGCACGGTCGCGGCCGGGACGTTCCCGCCGGTCGAGACGATCCCGGCGACCTCCGCGTCGTCCCGGCAGGCGAGATAGGTCAGGGCGATCGCGTCGTCGATGCCGGTGTCGCAGTCGACCAGGAGGGGGAGTGCCATGGGGTCAGCCTACGGAGGCGCGGATGCTCGTGGTCCGGCCGCCGACTGTGGCGAGACGGCCGGCGCCTCCCGCCAGCGCGGGCTCGGACCGGTGACGCTCGTATCGTGCGACAAGCGGAGAGCGGCGGGCTCTCGAGGCGCTGGAATACGTCAGCCCATCGGCCCGAACAGGACGAACGCGAGGACGGCGATGAGGAGCGCGCCCGGGATCAGCATGCTCCCCGCCAGCAGTCGGGGCCGGCCCTCGGCGGAGTTCGCCCCGGCACGCAGGCCCTGGCCGATGAACCAGGCCGCGAGGACGAGGTCGATCAGCGCCACGAGCAGGAGGACGACGAAGGGGGCGGTGTCCATGCGCCCATCCCACCATGCTCCCCGGCGCGACAGAGGCCGCTTCCGGAATCCCTTCCCTCGGGCCGCAGGAGAGCGGAGGATCTCTTCATGGCGCATCCGCAGATGTTCGACGACGACGATCCGTGGCTCGAGCGCGTCCGGGAGATCGCGCTCGCCCTGCCCGGGGCGAAGGAGAAGATCAGCCATGGCCGGCCCGCCTTCCACACCGTGAAGGTGCACTGCTACTACGGCGGATCCCTCAAGGTCGACGGGGAGTGGGTTCCTCATGAGCAGTCCGTGATGCTGCACCTCCCGCCCCGGGAACGGGCCGCGCTCGCCGAGGAGCCCCGCAGCTACGTGCCCGCCTATCTCGGCCCGTCGGGCTGGCTCGGCATCGACCTGGACGAGGCGACCGACCTCGTCGAGCTTGCCGAGCTGATCGAGGAGTCCTACCGCACCGTCGCCCCGGCGCGGCTGATCGCCGAGCTGGAGGCGCGGGAGGGCTGAGCTGGAGGCAGGGCCCGCGGCCGACTCAGCTCGGCGGCGTCGGCAGCTCCTGGAACGCCTCGAGCAGCGGCATGAGG
This sequence comes from Brachybacterium sp. SW0106-09, assembly GCF_001293905.1. Taxonomy (NCBI): domain Bacteria; kingdom Bacillati; phylum Actinomycetota; class Actinomycetes; order Micrococcales; family Dermabacteraceae; genus Brachybacterium; species Brachybacterium sp. SW0106-09. The sequence continues at coordinate 15,492 of NZ_BCAK01000013.1, read as the reverse complement.
TGCTCGCCGATCTCGACCTGCGCGAGCAGCAGCCCGATCGTCCCGTCGGCGTCGACGAAGAAGTCCGTGCCGCACCCGCCGGACCAGCCCCAGCGGCCGCGATGCTCCCCTCCGGTGACGACGCTGACCCCGAAGCCCCAGCCCGTCCCGTCCCAGAAGCCGGGATAGAACGAGTCGGGCCGCTTGACCTCGGCGGGCACCTGGTCGGTCGTCATCATCGCGAGGTGCTCCGGGGAGAGCAGCTCCCCGTCCCGCAGCGCGCGCAGGAATCGCAGGTAGTCCGCCGCGGTCGAGACGAGCTCGCCGTGGGAGACGTCCCCGCCCGGCGGGCCGACGAGCGGGCCGCCGCCCGCAGCCTCGACCTCTACGAGCTCGCCGTCCTCGACGGTGAAGGAGGGCGGCAGACGATGGTGCTGCGCCGCGGGGACGAAGGAGCCGGTGTCGACCATCCCGAGCGGCTCCAGCAGGTCCGCGCGCAGGTGCGCGTCCAGCGGCGATCCGGTCACCCGGGACAGCAGGATCCCGAGCACGGAGAAGGAGTGGTGGTAGCGCCACACTCGACCGGGCTCGCCCGCCAGCGGCAGCGCGCCGAGCGCCGCGAGCCATTCGTCGGCCGCGAGGGACCACGGCGCCGAGCCCGCCTCGAGGCCGGCCTGCGCCATCGTCCGCTGCAGCGGACCCTCCGCGGTCGCGATCCCGAGCCCGGAGGTGCAGGTCAGCAGGTGGCGGAGCGTGATCTCGGTGGGGGAGGGGACGGCCCGGTCGATGTCGGCGTCAGGGCGGGGGAGCACGCGCGGGGCGGCGAGCTCGGGGAGCCAGGGAGCGACCGGTGAGTCGAGCGCGAGCACGCCCCGTTCGACCAGGCGCAGCGCTGCGACGGCCTGGATCGCCTTGGTCATCGACTGGATGCGCACGATCGCATCGAGCGGGAAAGCAGGAGAGGTCGCCGCTCCCGGCGCGACCCGGCCGCGGGCGACGGGCTCCGGATCATGGCCGTGGGCGATGATCCCGCCGGGCACGGTGCCGGCATCGATCGCGGACTCGAGCAGGCGGACGGCGGGCGGGGTCGACGTCGACATGGGGCCAGAGTAGACGCGCGCCTAGACTCGGACCATGACCACCTTCGAGGACTTCGTGCTGCTGGAGCCGCGTGAGGTCCCGCTCGGCGGACCGCGCGGCATGACCGTGCACCGCACGCTGCCCGCCCGGCGCACCTCCCTCATCGGCGCCTGGTGCTTCGTGGACCACTTCGGTCCCGACGACGTCTCCGCGACCGACGGGATGCGCGTGGCCCGCCACCCGCACACCGGGCTCGCGACCGTGTCCTGGCTGTTCGACGGGGCGATCACGCACCGCGACTCGATCGGCAGCCACGCCCTGGTGCGGCCCGGCGACGTGGACCTCATGGTCGCCGGCTCCGGCATCACCCACTCGGAGTTCTCCGCGAACGACACCACCGTGCTGCACGGCGTCCAGCTCTGGTTCGCCCTGCCGGACCGGACCCGCTTCCGCGAGCAGGAGTTCCTCGTCCACACCCCGACGGAGGTCGCGACCGGCACCGCCCGCGCCCGTTGGGGCCTCGGGACGCTGCACGGCGTCGACGGCGACGGGGACCTGCTCGAGGACGCGAGCCCCGTCGTCACCGACACCGACCTCGGCATGGCCCAGCTCGAGCTGCGCGCCGGGAGCACGCTGCGGCTCGACCTCGACCCGGGACACGAGCACGGCGTGCTCGTGGACCGCGGCACCGCGCGGCTCACGACGGCCCGCGGGACGGGACCTGCGACGGGCGGGACGGGCGACGAGCCGTCGGCCCGGTCGCTGCGCGCCGATGTCGCGCCGCGCGAGCTGATGGTCCTGCCCGACGACGTCGACCACCTCGAGATCGAGGTGACCGGCGACGAGGACCTCCGCCTGATGCTGCTGTCCGGGGAGCCCCTGGGCGAGGACATCATCATGTGGTGGAACTTCGTGGGCCGCTCCCACGAGGAGATCGAGGCGTTCCGCGCCCGCTACCAGGCCGAGATCGGCGTCGAGCTCGCGCTCGAGGACGCGCCGATCGCGCCGATCGTCCGCGAGCGCGGGGGACTCGCCGAGGACGACGAGCAGTTCGGCCCCTTCGCCCCACACACCCCCGCCGCGCTGCCCGCCCCGAGGCTGCCGGGCGGGCGCCTGCGCTCGCGGGGACGGCGGGGCATGCCCGCCTGAGACCGACGCGCGGGCCGCGCCCACGCCTCCGACGAATGCCGCACGCCCCCGCCGTGCACCCGACGTCCCTGCCCTCCATCCCACTGCACGAGAGACCTCATGACCAGCACCGCTGCCCAGCCCGAGCCGACCGACGAGCTCCCCGCCCCTGACCAGACCGAGCGGGTGATCCTGCGCGCCGCCCAGGAGCACGGCGAGATCGGCTGCCCCTGCGACATGCTCGTGATCGGGGATACCACCGGTGTGCTGACCGCCGATGCGCTCGAGCTCGTCGCCGACCACCCCGGCGCGCGGGTCCTGTCCTGGACCAGCTCCCGCGCGGAGACCGACGCGCTCGCCGCGCTGCTGCCCGGTCCGCTAGAGGCCGGGCGCCTCGTGCTGCTGACGGGCGCGGAGCCCGCCCCGCTCGAGGATTTCGCGGCCGGGGCCGAGGCGCATCTCGCGCTGGCCCGTCTGCCGAAGTCCCTCGCCGCGCTCGAGGACCTCGCCCGACGCCTCGCGGTCGTCGCGGAGCGCAGCGGGCGGGATGACCTCACCCTCGTCGCCGGCGGCCGCGTCAAGCACATGACCCATTCCCAGAACGACACCCTCGCCGCCGTGTTCTCCGAGGTGCGCGGCTCGCGCGGACTGGGCAAGTCCCGCGCCCTCGTCGCCTCCGGGCCGCGCGCCGACGTCGACGCCGCGCAGCCCGCGACCGGTGAGGCGCGCGTCGCGGTGCGCGGGCAGGAGCAGGCGCTCGCGCTGCGCGGCCTCGGCGGCGTGTTCGGCGGGGCCCGGGCCGACGCCGGCTCCCTCCTGCTGCTCGAGGCGCTCGATCGAGCGGTCGTCGGCGGGGAGCTCGGGACGGGCGACGAGCGGTCCGCCGCCGCCGCGGAGGACGGAGCCGGGGAGAACGCGATGGCCCGCGCGGACGGGGACGCCGGCGACCTGCCCCTCGCGGTGGACCTCGGCTGCGGCAACGGCCTGCTCACCGCGTATCTCGCCGCCGCGCTGCCGGGGATGCGGGTGCTCGGCAGCGACGACGACGCCGATGCGGTCGCCTCGACCCGCGCGACCCTCGCCGCCTCCGGGCTGGACCGCGAAGGGGTGGAGGTGACCTGGGATGTCTCACTCTCCCGGTGCGAGGAGGCCGCCGCCGACCTGGTGCTGCTGAACCCGCCCTTCCACGACGGCACCGTGGTCGACGCGACGCTCGTCCAGGGCCTCCTCGACGCCGCGGCCCGCGTGCTGCGTCCCGGCGGGCAGCTGTGGTTCGTGCACAACTCCCATCTGCGCTACCGGCCGGAGGTCGAGGCTCGCTTCGGTGCCGTCCGCCAGCGCGCCCGCGACCGCCGCTTCACGGTGCTGAGCGCGGTCAGGGCCTGACGGCGCCGACGGCTCCCCGGGGAGGACGGCCCTCCCCGGGGAGGACGGCCAGGGACGACGAGAAGGGCGGGACCATGAGGTCCCGCCCTTCCGGTGTCGTGCGTCGGCCCGAGGCCGATGCCGTGATGTCGCCGCTCAGGCCACCATGCTGCGCAGCACCGAGCTGAACATGGTCAGTCCGTCGGTGCCGGTGCGGGTGCCCGCGCCGGGCTCGTCGGGCCCGAAGCCGGGCTCGACCGCGTGCTCCGGGTGCGGCATGAGGCCCACGACGTTGCCCGCGGCGTTGGTGACGCCCGCGATGTCGTGGCGCGAGCCGTTGGGGTTCTGCTCGAAGCCGGCCGGGCCGTGAGTGGCGCCGGCGGCGTAGCGGAAGACCACACGGCCCTCGTCCTCGAGCTGGGCCAGGGTGCGCTCGTCGGCCACGTACTGGCCGTCCTGGTTCTTCAGCGGGACCCGGATGACCTGGCCGGCCTCGTAGCCGGAGGTCCAGGCGGTGCGGTTGTTCTCCACGGCCAGCGGCTGGTCGCGGCAGATGAACGCACGGTGCGCGTTTTTGATCATCGCGCCGGGCAGCAGATGCGTCTCGCAGAGGATCTGGAAGCCGTTGCAGATGCCGAGGACGGGCATGCCGCCGTTCGCGGCGTCGACCACCTTGTCCATCACGGGGGCGAAGCGGCTGATCGCCCCGGCCCGCAGGTAGTCGCCGTAGGAGAAGCCGCCGGGCAGCACGACCGCGTCGACCTCGTGCAGCGAATCGTCGCCGTGCCACAGCGCGACCGGCTCGGCGCCGCCGAGCCGCACGGCGCGCAGCGCGTCGCGGTCGTCGAGCGTGCCGGGGAAGGTCACCACACCGATGCGCATCAGGCCGCGCCCTTCGCGGAGGGGTCCTCCACGTCGATCGAGACGACGTCCTCGATCACCGGGTTCGACAGCAGGGTCTCGGCGGCCTCGCGCAGGGAGGCGAGCACCTCGTCGGTGACCTCGCCCTCGACCTCGAGCTCGAACCGCTTGCCCTGGCGCACCGAGGCGATGCCCTCGAAGCCCAGGCGGGGCAGCGCGGCGGCGACCGCCTTGCCCTGCGGGTCGAGGATCTCCGGCTTCGGCATGACGTGGACCACGACACGTGGCATGGGGGCACTCCTGAGGGGACGTGTGGCGCGCGCGGCGGCGTGCCGGGGGCTGGTGCTCGGGCGCGGCCCGAGGGCCCCATCGTACCGAGGAACGCGGCCGTGCCGACGGGGCGCCCACGGCGGTGTCCTCCCGACCGGACGCCCCCGCGGCCCTGGCACGTCCCGGCCGACGGGGACTAGGTTCGAGGCACGCGACCTCGACCCCCGGGAGGACCCGATGAAGATCCGCCACCTCGTCCATTCCTGCCTGCTCGTGGAGACCGCCGGGCGACGCCTGCTCGTGGATCCGGGCGGCTTCAGCGCCGATGCGGTGCGGGGCCTGGGCGCCGAGGAGCTCTCGAGCCTCGACGCCGTGGTGATCACCCATCAGCACCCCGACCACGTCGACCCCGCGCTGCTGGGCGAGGTGCTCGCCGCCGCGTCCGACGCCGAGGTGATCGCCGAGCCGGAGACCGCCCGGGTGCTCACCGCCGCCGATGCCTCCGACGGCGGCGACGAGGGGAGCGGCGGGCCCCTCGTCGCGCAGGAGCGGGTGATCCCGCTCGCGGCGGGGGAGGCGCACCGCTTCACGCCCGTCGGCGACCACCCGTCGCTGCGGCTCGAGGCCGTCGGCGGACGCCACGCCATCATCCACCCCGACATCCCGCGGATCGGGAACTGCGGGATCGTCCTGTCCGCCGGGGACGGGCCGCGGCTCGGCATCACCGGGGACTCCCTCGAGCCGGTCCCCGAGTTCCACGGCATCGACGTCCTCGCCTTCGCCGTCACCGCGCCCTGGTCGAAGATGTCCGAGACCATCGAGTTCCTCCGCGCCGTCGGCCCGCGGCTCGCCCTGCCCGTCCACGACGCGGTCGCGAGCGACCTCGGACGACCGATCTACCTGCGCCAGGCCACGAACCTCGCCCCCGAGGGCACCGAGGTGCGGGACTGGCCGGAGGACGGCGTCGTCGAGGTCGCCGGGAGCTGACGGCGCCATGTCGCACCGGGCCGAGAGCGAGCGCCGCCTCGAGGAGGCGCTCGCGGCGACCGACCGGCAACGGTTCCTCCCCGAGGAGCTGCGGCGGCTCGCCGGCGAGGACCGGCCCCTGCCGATCGGTCACGGCCAGACGAACTCCCAGCCCACGACGGTGCGGAACATGCTCGCCCTGCTCGACGTGCGACCGGGGCAGCGAGTGCTCGACCTCGGCGCGGGATCGGGATGGACGACGGCGCTGCTCGCCCGGCTGTGCGGACCGGAGGGGAGGGTGATCGGCGTCGAGCGGCGCGCCGAGCTGATCAGCCCGGCCCGGGCCGCGCTCGCCGGGACAGCGGACGCGGGGACGGCGAGTGCCGAGATCCGACTCGCGCACCCCGGCGTGCTCGGCGCGCCGGAGGGCGCGCCGTACGACCGGATCCTCGTCTCCGCGCAGGCCGACGCCGTGCCGCGGAGCCTGATCGCGCAGCTCGCGGACGGCGGCGTGATGGTGATCCCCGTGCGCGAGCGGATGCTGCGCCTGGAGCGCCGCGGCGAGGAGGTCGCCGCGAGCGAGCACGGCGCCTACGTCTTCGTCCCCCTCGTCGAGGACCCGCCGACGACCCGCTGAACGCAGCGCCGGACACGAGGAGCGTGCGCCGGACCGGACCGGTATGGTGCGGGGCGTGCACGGGAGTCCGGTAGGCCGGGCTGAGAGGGAGTACTCGAACTCCGACCGTAGAACCTGATCCGGATCATGCCGGCGCAGGGAGCTCCGCCGAGCGATCGTCGCCGCGCGCCCGTGCCCGTACGAAAGGCATGGACCGTGACCTCATCGCCCACCGCCCCCACCGCGCCCGCCCCCTCCGGCGGCCCGGCCGCGACCCCGCTCGGCTTCGGGGTCGGCGCCCGCGTCACCGCCGCCGTGATGAGCGAGGACTACGCCCGGATCCTCGAAGGCGTCCTCTCCCGGCTGGACCTCACCGGCCTCGTGCACGAGACCGGGGACGTCTCGACCTATCTCGGCGGCCACGAGGCCCACCTCCAGCGCGTCCTGATCGACCTGGCCGAGGCGCTCGCCCGCACCGGCCACCACGCGACCCTCTCCGTGCTCCTCTCGCGCGGCTGCCCCGGCGAGGTGGAATGCGAGCTGCCCGGCGGCGCGGGCCCCCGCGCGACCGAGGTGCCGCAGCCGCGGAGCACCGGACGCTTCGCGAGCGCCGAGTGGGCGCTGTACCCGCTGGCCGACGAGGTCGCCGTCGACGGCACCGCCCCCGACCACATGCGCGACATCCACGCCGCGATCGACCATACGAAGGAGCTCGGCACCTTCTGCGGCTCCGAGCACTTCGTCACCCGGCTCGAGGGCGACGCCGGCGACGTGATCGCCACCGCGCTCGCCGGCTGGCTGCTCGTCGGCCGCGGCGTCCAGCACGTCACCAGCCACCTGACGCTCTCGCTGAACAGCCCCTCGCACGAGGTGCGGGAGCTCGCGGCGGGCGCCGACGCACCGGGCGCCGACGCACCGGCCGCCGGCGACGAGGGCCGGGAGGAGGCGCGATGACCGAGGAGCACGGCACCGCCGCGCCCGCGAACGACTCCGCAGCGCCCGCCGCGGCGCCTGCCGACGCCGGCGCGACCGCCCCTGCCGGCACGTCCCGTCGCCACACCCCGCTGAGCCTGCGCGAGCTCGTGCTCGTGGTGGTGCTCGGCGTCGTGTTCGGCTTCCTGTACTGGGTGTTCGTGCAAGCCTGGAACGGCCTGGCGATCGCGATGGGCCCGGCCGGGGACCTCGCCCAGCACCTCGTGTTCGGCTCCTGGCTGCTGGTGGCGCCGGTCGCGATCGCGATCCTGCGCCGACCGGGTGTGGGGATCCTCGCCGAGATGCTCGCCGCGGTCATCGAGGTGGTCTTCCTCGGCAGCCCCGTCGGCCCCCTGCTGCTGCTCTCCGCGGCGCTGCAGGGGATCGGCTCCGAGCTGCCCTTCGCCCTGACCCGCTACCGCCGCTTCGGCTGGGGCGTGTTCGCCGCCTCCGGTGCGCTCGGCGCGGGGCTGGTGTTCTTCTGGACCGCGTACCGGATGGGCTGGTACGGCCAGGACCTGCTCGCGCTCCGGCTCGGCGTGCAGGTGCTGTCCGGGATCGTGCTCGGCGGTCTGCTGGCCCGGGTGATCGTCCGCGCGCTCGAGCGCACCGGCGTGCTCGCCGACTTCGCGATCGGTGCCGCGGGCGCGGCACGGATCCCCGAGCGCCGTGTCCGCTGAGGCGCACGCCGCGGGAGCGGCCCCAGGCCGGGTGCAGGGCCCCGAGCATCGGCAGGCCCCGGAGCAGGAGCCGGGCCCTGTGCGGGCACCGGCTCCCGCCGGCGAGCCCCGGGTGCTGGTGGCCGAGGGGCTCGAGGCGGTGCTGCCCTCGGGGGCCGGCGTCGGACCCTGGAGCGGCGAGATCCGTGCGGGCGAGCAGGTGCTGCTGCTGGGACCGTCCGGCTCGGGCAAGTCGACCCTGCTGCGGGTGCTCGCCGGGGCGATCCCGTCCCATCAGCGCGGTCGGGTCACCGGAAGGGTGCGTCTGTTTCACGGCACGGCCGGGGACCCGGCCGACGGCATGGCCGGAGGACCGCACGACGGCACGGCCGGCGGTGCGGCCGATGGCTTCGACGAGGGCCCGGGCGCGATCGACCCGGTGGCGGGCGGGGTCCTCGCGACCGCGCCCGTGCTCGGCCATCTCGGCCAGGACCCGGTCGACGGGGTCTGCCTCCCCCTGATCGCCGACGACGTCGCGCTCCCGCTCGAGAGCGCCTGCACGCCTCCGGAGCGGATCGGGCCGCGGGTCCACGAGGTGCTCAGCGCGATGGGCGTGGGCGAGCTCGCGCACCGCTCCGCCGCGACGCTCTCCGGCGGACAGCTGCAGCGGGCCTCGCTCGCCGCCGCGATCGCCGCGCGGCCCCGGCTGCTCTTGCTCGACGAGCCCACCGCCATGCTGGACGCCGAGGGCGTGGCCGCGGTGCGGAGCGCCGTCGACGCCGCGACGGATCAGACCGGCTGCGCGCTGCTGCTGGTCGAGCACCGCCTGGACGACTGGGCGGGGGAGCGGGGCCTGGACGGGCTCCCCGCACGGACCGTGGCGCTGGACCGCTCCGGCCGGGTGCTCGCCGACGGGCCGACGCGCGAGGTGCTCACCGCCCACGGACCCGCCCTGCGGGAGCAGGGGTGCTGGCTGCCGCGCGAGATCGAGGAGCGGATCGGCGCCCCCGAGCCCATCGGGACCGTCTCCGTGCCCCTGACGGCCGCGACACCTCGCTCGGAGGTGCTGCTGCATCTCCGTGACGCGACGCTCGGCCCGCCCGATGCGTCCGGTCGGGGCGATGATGCCGTGCTCACCGGCGCGGACCTCGAGATCCGCGCCGGGCGTCTGCTCGCGGTCGTCGGCCGCAACGGCGCCGGGAAGTCCACGCTGCTCGGGGCCCTCTCCCGGCTGGACCCGCTGCGCGCCGGGACTCTCGAGGGCGCGGCGGCGGGCCTCGTGCTCCAGCGGCCCGAGTCCCAGTTCGTCGCCGACACGGTCGAGGACGAGCTCGCCGCGAGCGGCGCCCCGCAGGACGTGCGGCGCGCGATGCTCGAGCGCCTCGACCTCGCCGACCACGCGGCGCAGAGCCCCTACCGCCTCTCCGGCGGGCAGCAGCGCCGCCTCTCCCTCGGCGCGATGCTGCTCGCCGACCGGCCCGTGCTGCTGGCCGACGAGCCCGGCTACGGCCTGGACCGCTCCGCGCAGGAGGCCGTCCTCTCCCTCCTGCGGGAGGCGGCCGACGCGGGACGCGGCGTGGTCATGACCACCCACGACCTGCGCAGCCTCGAGGCCGCGGACGACGTCGTGGTGATCGCCGACGGACGGCTCGTCGGCCCCCTCGCCCCGAGCGACCTGCTGGCCGATGACGCGCTGCTGCGCCGGGCCGGGCTGCGGGTCGCGGACCGGCTGGGCCCGCACCCCCGCGAGGGCACCGAGGCCGAGCGGGCGGGCTCGTCGGCCCCTGTGCGCGCCGACGGCTCGCTCTCGCCGGGGGCGGGATCCCCGCTCTCCGAGCAGCAGAGCTCCGCGCCCGCCGACGACCCGGCGCCGCGGACGGCGCTCGACCCGCTCGCCCGGCCCCGGACGGCGCTCGACCCGCCCGCCCGGCCGCGGGCCCCGCTCGCACGGCGCGATCCGACCGTGCTGCTCGGCCTGCTCACAGCGCTCAGCATCGTCTGCATCACGCTGACCGATCCGGCGCCGCTGCTGGTGCTCTACGCGCTGCTCGCCGCGGGGACGATGCTCGGGCTCCGCCTCGGGCCGCTCGCGCTGGCCCGCGCGCAGGCCCCCTTCGTGCTGTTCGCGGCCGGGGTGCTCATGGTCAACGTGCTCAGCCGACCCGGCCACGAGCCCTGGCCCGACCTGCCCGTGCGCGTGACCAGCGAGGGGATCGTGCTCGGCGCCGCGCTCGCGCTGAGGGCGCTGGTGATCGGGCTCGGGGCGGTCGCCGTCGTGCGCGCGAGCGATCCCGGCCGCACCATGACCAGCCTGCGCACCCATGCCCGCCTCCCGGCCCGCATCGCGCTCGCGCTCCTTGCCGGCCAGCGTCTCCTCGAGGACCTGCCGCGGCGCTGGGCGACGATCACCCGCGCCCACCGGCTGCGCCGACCCCCGTCGGCCGACGGGACCCCCGGCCGGCTCGGGCCGCGGGCGATGGCGCGATGCGCCTTCGCGCTGCTGGTCGACGCGATCCGCTCCTCGACGAGGATCGCCTTCGCGCTCGAGAGCCGGGGACTGGGCACGGGGGAGCGCACGCAGTGGCGCACCGCCGCGCTCACCCGGGCCGACGGCGCGCTGGTGGTCGGGGTCGTGCTCGCGGTCGCCGCGGTGCTTGCCCTCGCCGGCTGAGCGAGGAGCCGGGTGGACGCCCCTGACAGTCTCGTCGAGGCCCGCGCCTCAGCGGCGCAGCGCGGCGGGGCCCCGCGCAGCAGCGTCCACGTGGAGGCGACGCCCGCCCCGCCGGTCGCCGGGCGCCTCAGAAGCTCGTGCCGGTCAGGCGCTCGTAGGCCTCGACGTAGCGGGCACGGGTCTGGGCGACCACCTCGGCGGGCAGCTCGGGCGGCGGTGTGTTCGAGCCCTTCGACCAGCCGGAGGCGGGGGAGGTGAGCCAGTCGCGCACGAACTGCTTGTCCAGGCTCGGCTGGACGCGGCCCTCCTGGTAGGTGTCCGCGGACCAGAAGCGGGAGGAGTCGGGGGTGAGCACCTCGTCGCCGAGCACCAGCGTGCCGTCGATGCGGGAGCGGCCGAACTCGAGCTTCGTGTCCGCCAGCACGATCCCGCGCTCCCCGGCGAGGGTGCGCGCGCGCTCGTAGACCGCGAGGGTCATCCGCTCGAGCTGCTCGGTCAGCTCCGTCCCGAGCAGGTCCCGGGCCTGGGCGACGGTGATGTTCTCGTCGTGCGCCCCGGCCTCCGCCTTCGTCGACGGGGTGAACAGCGCCGGGTCCAGGCGCGAGGCCTCCACGAGACCGGACGGCAGCACGTGCCCGCCCACCGAGCCGCCGGCCCGGTAGTCGGCCAGGCCCGAGCCCGTCAGGTAGCCGCGGGCGATGCACTCCAGCGGCACCATGTCCAGGCCGCGGCAGCGCAGCGCCCGCCCGGCCACCTGCTCCGGCACGTCGGAGGCGGAGAGCACGTGGTGGGGGACGAGGTCCGCGAGCTGCTCGAACCAGAACAGGCTGATCCCGGTGAGCAGGCGGCCCTTGTCCGGGATCCCCGGCTGGAGGGAGTGGTCGTAGGCGCTGATGCGGTCGGTCGCCAGGACCAGCACCTCCTCGGCGGTCGCGGGATCCGCGCCGGCGGGGACGTACAGCTCGCGCACCTTGCCGGAGACGACGTGGTCCCAGCCCGGCAGGTCCGGGGCCTCGATCAGCGGCGCGTCGGAGGAGGAGACGGCGCTCATGCGCTCACGCTCCCCTCGGCGGCGGCGAGGGCGATGTCGCCCCGGTGGTGGGAGCCCTCGAGCTCGATCGCGCGAGCGCCGGCGAGGGCGAGCTCACGGGCGGCCGTGAGGTCCGCGCCGGCGCCGACCACCGTCAGGACCCGGCCGCCGGCGCTGACCAGCACCCCGTCGGCGTCCAGCGCCGTGCCCGCGTGGATCACGTGCGCGCCGAGGCGCTCGGCCTCCTCGATCCCGGTGATCGGATCGCCGATCTGCGCGGAGACGGGATAGCCGGCCGAGGCCACCACCACCGTCACCGCGGCGCCCTCGACCCACTCGGGGGCGTCGACGGCGGAGAGGTCGCCGCGGGCGGCGGCCAGCAGCAGCGGCGCGAAGGGGGAGGCGAGGCGCTCGAGGACCACCTGGGTCTCGGGATCGCCGAAGCGGGCGTTGAACTCCACCACGCGCAGGCCGCGGGAGGTGAGGGCGAGGCCGCAGTACAGGATCCCGGAGAAGGGGATGCCGCGGGCGGCGAGCTCGTCGATCGTGGGCTGGGCGACGGCGGTCACGACCTCCCGGGCCAGGCCCTCGGGGGCCCAGGGAAGCGGTGAGTAGGCGCCCATGCCGCCGGTGTTGGGGCCCTCGTCGCCGTCGAGCGCGCGCTTGAAGTCCTGTGCGGGGGCCAGCGGCAGGACCCGCGTGCCGTCGCTCACGCAGAACAGCGACACCTCGGGGCCGTCGAGGTACTCCTCGAGCACGACCTGGCCGCCCGAGGCGAGCACGGCCTCGGCATGCGCCACGGCGACGTCCCGGGCGGGGGTGACCACGACGCCCTTGCCGGCGGCGAGACCGTCGGCCTTGACCACGAAGGGCACATCGCCCAGCGGGTTCACGCGATCCAGGCCCGCGTCGAGCTGCTCGGGCGCGGTGACCGTGACGGAGGCGGCGGTCGGCACGCCCGCGGCGGCCATGATCTCCTTCGCCCAGGACTTGGAGCCCTCGAGGTTCGCGGCCTCGGCGGAGGGGCCGAACACGGTGTGCCCGGCCTCGCGCAGACGGTCCGCGGCGCCCGCGACGAGCGGTGCCTCCGGGCCGATCACCACCAGGTCGGGCCGCAGCTCGTCGGCCAGGAGCACCTGGCCGGCGAGGTCCGCGACGGCGACGTCGTGGCAGGTCGCGAGCTGCGCGATCCCGGGATTGCCGGGGGCGGCGTGCAGCTCGGGGGCGGGGCGGTCGGCGGCGAGGCGACGGATGATCGCATGCTCGCGGCCTCCGGAGCCGATGACGAGGATCTTCACGCGGGCCAGCGTAACCAGCACCGTGCCGATCCCGATCAGGTGCCCGCACTGCGGAGGATCGGGGCCGCCGTTACGATCGAGCGCATGCCCGCAGAGATCCCGGATCCCGCCCCCGCCACCGCACGGCTGCGCCTGGACCTCTCCTACGACGGCACCGACTTCCACGGCTGGGCCGCCCAGCCCGGGCAGCGCACCGTCCAGGGCGAGCTCGAGGCCGCCCTCTCCCGCATCGCGCGCGTGCCCGCGAGGGTCACCGTCGCCGGCCGCACCGACGCCGGCGTCCACGCCCGCGGCCAGGTCTGCCATCTCGACCTGCCCCGCGACGTGCTCGCCACGATCCCCGGCCGCTCCGACCGCAGCCCCGCCGAGGCGCTCGTCACACGCCTGGCCGGGGTGCTGCCGGACGACGTCGTCGTCCACGTCGCCCGCGAGGTCACCTCCGAGTTCGACGCCCGCTTCGGGGCGCTGTGGCGCCGCTACCGCTACCGGATCTCCGACGGCCCCGCCGCCCACGACCCGCTGCGACGGGACGTGCTGCGCCACCGTCGACCGCTGGACGTGCAGGCGATGGCGCGGGCGAGCGAGCCGCTGCTGGGCGAGCACGACTTCCTCTCCTACTGCCGCCCGCGCGAGGGCGCGACCACGGTGCGCGAGCTACGGGAGCTGCGCTGGGAGCGGCCCGGAGAGGGGCGGGCCGACGAGGGCCTGATCGTCGCGACCGTCGTCGCCGACGCCTTCTGCCACCACATGGTCCGCTCCCTCGTCGGCGCGCTGCTCGGGGTGGGGGAGGGGCGGCGCCCCGAGAGCTGGCCCGCCGAGGTCCTGGCCGCCCGCACCCGCGAGTCCTCGACCCGGGACGGGGCCGGCGCCGCCCCGCTCTGCCCGCCGCAGGGCCTGACCCTCGACCACGTCGCCTATCCGCCCGACGAGGAGCTCGCCGCCTGGGCCGCCCGCACGCGCACCCTCCGCGCGCCGCTGCCGGTCGAGGACGTCGCCGTCGCGGAGTGAGCGCTCGGGCGTGAGCGGCCGCGAGCGAGCACCCTCCGGCGGGCGCGAGCGGGCCGCCGCGAGACCGGTCGGAGATCACACTCCCCGGCCCCGTCCTGCGTTGACGCTCCCTCCGCGCGGCCCGTAGGATGAGCGGTCGTTGTGCCTCGATGTGTGCCCGACTCCGCTGCCGTTCTCTCACGGTGCGGCGCGATCGGGATCTCACCCACATCCAGGCCCGCCGTCGCATGGTCAGCGGAGCGGGCCGGGTACAGCCACAGGGGCCATGCTTTTACCCGAAGGAAGCGTGCCCACGGTCCATTCGAACCGTGCCCGGACGGCGTCCTGCCGACCTGGCACCACCACGAGAGAAGAAGGCACGAGTGCGTACGTTCACCCCGAAGCCCGGCGATGTCGAGCGTTCCTGGTACGTCATCGACGCAACGGATGTCGTCCTCGGCCGGCTCGCTTCCCAGGCTGCCCAGCTCCTGCGGGGGAAGCACAAGCCGGTCTTCGCACCCCATGTGGATGCGGGCGACTTCGTCATCATCATCAACGCCGACAAGGTCGCGCTGACCGGCAACAAGCGTGAGGCGAAGCTCGCCTACCGCCATTCCGGCTACCCGGGCGGCCTCCGCGGCGTCCCCTACTCCGAGCTCCTCGAGAAGAATCCCGAGAAGGCAGTGGAGAAGGCCATCCGCGGCATGCTCCCCAAGAACAAGCTCGCTGATCAGCAGATCAAGAAGCTCAAGATCTACTCGGGTTCCGAGCATCCCCACAGCGCTCAGCAGCCCGTCCCCTTCACCATCGACCAGGTGGCGCAGTAAGCGGGGGCTCCCGCCACTCCGCCCTGCCACACGGAAGAACCAAGGAGAACCGTGACTGAGACCACCCCCGAGTCCCTCGAGGCCGTGACCGACGAGTCGGCCCCCTCGAGCTTCACCACCGAGTCGGCCGGCGAGGCCGCCGTCGGCACCGGCCAGTCGGCCACCGCCCCCGGCTACGGCACCGGCCGTCGCAAGCGTGCGATCGCCCGTGTCCGCCTGGTCCCCGGCTCCGGCCAGTGGACCATCAACGGCCGCTCGCTCGAGAACTACTTCCCGAACAAGCTGCACCAGCAGGAGGTCAACGACCCGTTCACGGTCCTCGAGCTCCAGGGCCGCTTCGACGTGATCGTGCGCCTCAACGGCGGCGGCCCGTCCGGCCAGGCCGGGGCCGTGCGCCTCGGCGTTGCCCGCGCGCTGAACCAGATCGACGAGGAGCACAACCGCCCGACCCTCAAGAAGGCTGGCTTCCTCCGTCGCGACGCGCGCATCATCGAGCGCAAGAAGGCAGGCCTCAAGAAGGCCCGCAAGGCGCCGCAGTACTCCAAGCGCTGATCGGCGCGGAGCAGCGCTCCGCCCCACCTGCGCAGTACGCACGATGCCCTCGACCTCCGGGTCGGGGGCATCGTCGCGTTCGGGGCGGTTCGCGGGCGAGGCATCGCGGCGTGCCGGGGGCGAGGTCGGTGGTGGAGTCGGCTGTCGGGGCGGGGGTGGTCAGGTGGTGGCGTATGGCGTACCGCTACGCCGATATGGCGGTGTCAAGCGGTCAGTGCACTGTCAGCCAGG
>NZ_BCAK01000012.1:0-6375 GCF_001293905.1 Brachybacterium sp. SW0106-09 | reverse complement strand
CCGAGCCCGAGCCCGAGCCCGAGCCCGAGCCCGAGCCCGACACGACCACGGCCACGACCACGACCACGGCCGGACATGCGACGGCCCCGCCGCTCCAGGGAGCAACGGGGCCGTCGGTCGCCCGGTCTCAGACCACGATGTTCACGATCTTCGGGGCGCGGACGATCACCTTGCGCACCGTCTGCCCCTCGAGCAGCTCCTTGACCCGGTCCTCGGCCATGACGGCGGCCTCGAGGTCCTCGGCGGAGATCTCCGGGTCGACCTCGATCCGGTGACGGACCTTGCCCTTGACCTGGACGACGCAGGTGACCTGCTCGGCCTTCAGCAGCTCCGGGTCCGCGACCGGGTACGCCACGCGGGAGATCCCGCCGGAGCGGCCCAGGCGCACCCACAGCTCCTCGGCCAGGTGCGGGGCGAGCGGGGAGACCATCAGCACCAGCGGCTCCACGGCCTCGCGCGGCACGGAGCCGGTCGAGGTGAGCTGCTTGGTGAGGTGGTTGACCAGCTCGATGAGCTTCGCGATGGCGGTGTTGAACTGCATCCGGTCCATGTCGCGGCGCACGCCGTCGATCGTCCGGTGCACCGCCTGCTTCGTGGGCAGGTCGGCCGGCTCGTCGGAGACGGTCAGCGTCCCGGTCTCCTCGTCGATCACGAGGCGCCACAGGCGCTGCAGGAAGCGCTGCGAGCCGACCACGGCGCGGGTCTCCCACGGGCGGGAGAGGTCCAGCGGCCCCATCGACATCTCGTACACGCGCAGGGTGTCCGCGCCGTACTCCTCGTACATGTCGTCGGGCGCGACCGCGTTCTTCAGCGACTTGCCCATCTTCCCGTACTCCTGGGTGACCGGCTCGCCCTGGTAGGTGAAGGTGCCGTCGGCCTCGGCGACGACCTCCTCGGCGGGCACGTGCACGCCGCGGGAGTCGGTGAAGGCGTAGGCCTGGATGTAGCCCTGGTTGAACAGGCGGTGGAAGGGCTCCTGGCTGCTCACGTCGCCGCGGTCGAAGAGCACCTTGTGCCAGAACCGCGCGTACAGCAGGTGCAGCACCGCGTGCTCCACGCCGCCGACATAGAGGTCCACGCCGCCGACGCCGCCCTCCTCACGGGCGCCCAGCCAGTACTTCTCGTTCTCGGGCCGCACCAGGACCTCGTCCTCGGTGGGGTCGATGTAGCGCAGGTGGTACCAGGACGAGCCCGCCCACTGCGGCATCGTGTTGGTCTCGCGCAGGTAGGTCTTCGGCCCCTCGCCGAGGTCCAGCTCCACCTCGACCCAGTCCTCGGCGCGCGAGAGCGGGGTCTGCGGCTCGGTATCGGCGTCCATCGGGTCGAAGGTCTTCGGGGAGAAGTCCGCGACCTCCGGCAGGTCCACCGGCAGCATCGACTCCGGCAGCGCGATCGGGGTCTCGGGATCCGCGGGGTCGTAGACGATCGGGAAGGGCTCGCCCCAGTAACGCTGCCGGGAGAACAGCCAGTCCCGCAGACGGTAGGTGGTGCGGGCCCGGCCGAAGCCCTTCTGCTCGGCGTAGGCGGTGGCGCGCGCCTTCGCCTCGTCCTTGTCCAGGCCGTTCAGATCCAGGTCCGCCGAGGCGGAGTTGATCTTCTCGCCCTCGCCGGTCCAGGCCCCGCCGGTGAAGTCCTCCGGCGGGCGGACGGTGCGGATCACGGGCAGCTCGAAGCGGTCCGCGAACGCGAAGTCGCGCTCGTCCTCGGCGGGCACCGCCATGATCGCGCCGGTGCCGTAGCCCATCAGCACGTAGTCGGCGGTGAACACGGGCAGCTCCCGGCCGTCCATCGGGTTGGTCGCGAACAGCCCGGTGAACACGCCGGTCTTCTCGCGGCCCTCCTCGGTGCGCTCGTCCTCGTCCAGCGAGGCGGCGCGCGCCTGGTAGGCGGCGACGGCCGCGCGGGGGCTCGCGGCGCCGCCGGTCCAGGCCTCGTGCGTGCCCTCGGGCCACGCCTCCGGCAGGGCGGAGACGTCCGTCAACAGGGAGTGCTCGGGGGAGAGGACGCAGAAGGTCGCGCCGAACAGGGTGTCGGCGCGCGTGGTGAACACGTCGAAGCCGGCGCCCTCGCGGCCCGCGAGGCCCGTGACGGAGAAGCTGATCTGGGCGCCGTGGCTGCGGCCGATCCAGTTGCGCTGCATGGAGCGGATCGACTCGGGCCAATCCACCCGGTCCAGGTCGTCGATCAGGCGGTCGCCGTAGGCGGTGATGCGCATGTTCCACTGGCGCAGGCGCCGGGTGAAGACGGGGAAGTTGCCGCGCTCGGAGCGGCCCTCGGCAGTGACCTCCTCGTTGGCCAGCACCGTGCCGAGTCCGGGGCACCAGTTCACGGGGGTCTCGGAGATGTAGGCCAGGCGGAAGCCGTCGGCGAGCTGCGCGATCTCCGCATCGGAGGCGCCGGGGACCTCGGCGGCGCTGCGGCCCTGCCAGGAGGCGGGGACCTCCAGGCCCTGGCGGCCCGCGAGGGCGAAGGGATCGATCGTGCCGGCGCGCAGCTCCTCGCGCAGCTCGGCGATCGGGCGGGCGCGCCCGGTGACGCCGTCGGCGTTCGGGGCGTCCGGGTCGTACCAGGAGTCGAAGATGCGCAGGAAGATCCACTGCGTCCACTTCACGAACTCGGGGTCCGTGGTCGCCAGCGAGCGGCGCGCGTCATGGGACAGGCCCAGTCGGTGCAGCTGGCGGCGCATGTTCGCGACGTTCGCCTCGGTGGTCGTGCGCGGATGGGTGCCGGTCTGGACGGCGTACTGCTCGGCGGGCAGGCCGAAGGCGTCGTAGCCCATCGTGTACAGCACGTTCTTGCCGAGCATCCGCTGGTGGCGCGCGACGACGTCGGTCGCGATGTAGCCCAGCGGGTGGCCGACGTGCAGCCCCGACCCCGAGGGGTAGGGGAACATGTCCATGATGTACATCTTCTCGGACGAGGAGGTGGCTGCGGCGGTCGCCTCCTCGAGCGAGGGGGCGGTGCCGCGCAGCTCGCCGACGGGGTTGTCGGCGTGGAAGGTGCGCTCCTCGTCCCAGCGCTGCTGCCAGCGCAGCTCGATCTCGTCCGCCATCGCGGCCGTGTACCGGTGGGGTGCCTCGCTCATGGGTGGATCGTCCTCCGAAGGATCAGTGCGGCCGGGGCCGCCAGGCAGTGGGTCAGGCAGTGGGGTGATGGCCTCGTGACATGAAAAAACCCTCGCGCAGGCGAGGGGAGCCGCGTCGGTGCCTCGTCGTCGCCGGGCGCTCGCTCAGGAGCGCGACACGGTCGCGGGCCTTGTCCGACGCGGCTGCATAAGCAGCAGCCGTTCCGTCACCGGGCCATCCTAGCGCGCCCGTAGCGGAGGGCCCGGCCCGATCAGACCTCGAGCACCGCGGAGATGAGCAGCAGCACGAGCACCGTGCCGATCGTCGTGATGAGCACCGTGTCGCGGGCGAGGTTCTCCGAGGCGCGGTAGCGGGCGGCGGCGACGTACACGTTCTGCGCGGTGGGCAGCGCCGCCATCACGACTACCTCGTACAGATGGGCGCCCCGCATCCCCAGCAGCAGCCCGATCCCGAGCGCGATCAGCGGCATGGCGAGGAGCTTCGCACCGGAGGCGACGGCGATCAGCCCGCGATATCCGTCGTCCTTCGCGAGCGGGCGCGAGCCGTGCAGGGACAGTCCGTAGGCCAGCAGCATCGCCGGGATCGCCATGTCGGCCAGGGACTGGACCGGGTCGAGCAGCACCTGCGGGACCTGCACCCCGAGCAGTACGAGCACCAGCCCGATGGCCGAGGCGATGATGACGGGGTTCGCGACGATGCTGCGCAGCACCCCGGCCGCACCCTGGGCGTCCTTCTCCGTGACCCGGTGCAGGACGAAGAGATAGAGGGGCGTGTAGACCGCCTGCTGGAAGAGGATCACCGGCAGGGCGTGGGAGATGTCCCCGAGCACGTAGAGCGCGATCGGGAAGCCCATGTTCGCGCCGTTGACGACGGAGCCGCTGATCGCGGTGACCACCAGGTCCGCGCCGCGCCGCTTCGTGAACAGGGCCACCCCGGCGATGAGCAGCGCGCCCGTGCCGAGCCCGGACAGCCCGGCCACCAGCATCGGCAGGGAGAACACGGAGCGTACGTCGGAACCGAGCAGCCCCACCAGGACCAGTGCGGGGGAGGCGACGAAGAAGGTGGTGCGGTTCAGGACGTAGCGGCCGTGGGCGCCGAGCACGCCGGTGCGTCCCACCACCCAGCCCACGCCGATCATGGACCAGACGATGAAGAAGCCCGCGAGGACGCCGCTCACAGGGGAGGACGGGGCGAGGAGGAGGTCACCGCACCGATCCTATAGGGCGGGGCGGAAAGGGGCTTCCTGCGTTCGCGGGTCGGACACCGGCCGACGGGGAGGGCGCGAACCCGTGCCCGCCACCGGGACCGTGCGGCCGGACGCCGCGGAGACGAGGGCTCAGCGGACGCCGTGCGAGGTGCGGCCGTCGATCTGATCGGGCATGCCGGGGACGGGCTGCGCGCCGTCCTCGCCGATCGCGACGATGCGATTGTCCTCGTCGACGTGGACCACGCGCGGGTGATGGGAGGCGACCTCGGCCGCGTCCAGCTGTCCGTAGGCCATGATGATCACGAGGTCGCCGGGGGAGACCAGGTGCGCCGCCGCCCCGTTGATGCCGATCACGCCGCTGCCGCGCTCGCCCTCGATCACGTAGGTGGTCAGGCGGTGGCCGTTGGCGATGTCCACGATCGTGACCTGCTCGTGCTCGACGAGACCCGCGGCCTCGGTAAGGACGGGGTCGATCGTCACCGAGCCCACGTAGTGCAGGTCCGCCTGCGTGACCGTGGCCCGGTGGATCTTCGAGGTCATGAGAGTGCGCAACATCGCTCCCATTATCCCATGAGTGCGAGATGCTGGATGATGGGAGTGCACGTCGTCGTCAGGAGGATCACCATGCCCAAGGCTCGCCGCCGCTCCGCCCATCTCTCGGAGCGGTTCGAGGACATGGCGCTGCCCGACGAGCTGCTCGGCGTGCTCGCCTCGCAGGGGCTCGAGCGCGCCTTCGAGATCCAGTCCGCGATCCTCCCCGACGCCCTCGCGGGCCGCGACGTGCTCGCCCGCGCGGAGACCGGCTCCGGCAAGACCCTCGCCTTCACCCTCGCGATGACCTCCCGCTTCCGCGGCCGCAAGGTGCATCGCCGTCGGCCGCTCGGCGTGGTGCTCGTGCCCACCCGCGAGCTCGCGGTGCAGGTCGTCGACACGATCCACCCCTTCGCCCGCGCGGTCGGGATCTCCGCCCAGCTGGTCTCCGGCGGCATGAACATCGAGAAGCAGGCCGACGCCGTCGCCCGCGGCGTCGGCATCGTGGTGGCGACCCCGGGACGCCTGATCGACCTCGCCGAGCGCGGCGCGCTGCAGCTGGACCTGGTGGAGTCGACCGTGATCGACGAGGCCGACCACATGTCCGACCTCGGGTTCCTGCCCGACGTGCGCGACATCCTCGCCGCCGTCCCGATGGGCACTCAGAAGATGCTCTTCTCCGCGACGCTCGACGGGCAGGTCGAGGACATCGTCGACACCTTCCTCGTCGACCCGATCAGCCACGAGACCACTCCGGTCACCGCGGCGGTGAAGACCATGGACCACACCGTCCTGGCGATCGCCCCGGCCGCGAAGCGCGCCGTGACCGCCCAGCTCGGCGCCCGCGAGGGACGCACCCTGATGTTCACCCGCACCCAGCTCGGCGCCGAGCGCGTCGCCCAGGAGCTCGTCGAGGTGGGGATCGGCGCCGCGGCCCTGCACGGCAACAAGCAGCAGGGGCTGCGCACGAACGTGCTGGCCGGCTTCCGCCAGGGCGCCTTCCCCGTGCTGGTCGCGACCGACGTCGCCGCCCGCGGCCTCCACATCGACGACGTGACGATGGTGGTGCACGTGGACCCCTCGGACGACGTCAAGGAGTACGTCCACCGCTCCGGCCGCACCGCCCGCGCCGGCGCCACCGGCAGCGTGGTCACCCTCGCCCTGCCCCATCAGACCCGGCAGGCTCGTCGGATCCTGGGCGAGGCGGAGGTCGAGCCGCGCTGGGCGGAGGACGTCGAGGACGCCGAGCACCCCGTGCTCGAGGAGCTGGGCGGCCGCACCCCGGCCGGGGAGCCCGTCGAGGACCCCGCCCGCGTGAAGTACAAGGGCGCCCCCCGCAAGCTCGACCTCTCCCGCTCCCGCGGCGCCGACGAGCGCAAGGCCGAGGCGCGACGCACGAACGAGGAGCGCCGAGCCTCCTGGGAGGAGGAGCCGCCGCAGGAGCGCCGCGGGGGACCGCGGCGCGGCGGCGCTCCCGGCCGGGGCAAGGGCGCGGGCGCCGGACGAGGCGGGGCGCAGGGTGCTCGCGGCGGCGGGCGCGGTGCGGGCAAG
>NZ_BCAK01000011.1:0-110372 GCF_001293905.1 Brachybacterium sp. SW0106-09 | reverse complement strand
CGCAGAGCGTGTACAAGCAGGTCAGAGGGCTCGTACTGCTGCCCGAAGCGCGACAGACACCATCGCGTTGCTGTCATCGTTGCTGTCAAGACAGAGCGCCGCAGCGCCCTCGCTCGTATGATCGAGTAAATTGAGCTCATCTGCGCTCTCGCCGAAGAGGAGTCCCCCCTTGGAGATCCAGCTGGTCAGCGACCTTGGCTCGCCCGGACAGCCCCAGAAGACCCTATGGCTCGTAGAGCTGGAGTGGAACGACTGGTGGGCGTACGAAAACCTATACGCAGCTCAATACAGAAGTTCCGCCGGCACGACCATCCATCTCGGCCAAGTCAAGATCGAATACTATGACGCCCCGGCAACGGGATCGCCTACCCGCCCCATCCCGGAAGACTTCAAGAGCACCACATTCCCGAGGGGCGTAATTTCGCTTGGGCAGAGCGAAGATTATTACATCAAACTAGCCACACTCCCCGAACCGGAGCGTCGACAATATTGCGACGCGACCCACGATGCAGTATGGGACTCGTCCATAATTCGGAGGAACAAGTCGGAACCCGCCATCCGCAAATCGCTACTCCGTAGCGTGCCACTGGCAAGCGTTACGGGCGCACTCCATCGAATACTCCTGAACGAAGGCGGCGAAAACTTCTACAGGGTGCAGTACAGGAAGGAGGACTTCACTGTCGAGTTTGTCGTCGACCCTGAGAGCAGGCCCCGAACTAACCTGCAGGCAATCATAGGGCGAAATGGCGTAGGGAAGACCACCATGTTGCGCCACATTACCGAGTTGCTCGCTACCGGAGTATCTGACGACCCGAACGAAGAGCTTCTAGTCTTCGACAAAGATGGGGACACCGACAAAATCCTTGCAGGCGTCCAATATGTATCCTGGAGTGCATTCGATGGCTTCGAGGCCGCTCAGGGCTGGCGGCTAGACAGCGGGATTACTTACAGTGAGATTGGCATAGAAGGCATTTTCGAGAAGGCCCTTTCGGATGCCTCTTTCAAAAAACCACAAGTGCGCCTTATAAAGAATCTTCCCGAACCACGAAATGCTCGAGACAAAGTCGTCGATTCCTTTGTGCGGTCATTTAGCCTCGTATTAGAGAGACGACGCACCGACCTCTGGCTTGACGCGCTAGACTCCTTGAAAAGCGACCCAGTGTTTCGTAGGCTCTCCATACTGGACGATCTCGAGTCATATGTCGACGAGGCGTTGGATGGCGCCGACATTTCTGATGCATTCGCCCAGCTTTCCGGTGCATTTAACACATTGAGCGACGGGCACAAGGCCGTACTACTCACAATCACCTACATGGCAGCCACTTTGGTCGAGCAGACTCTGGTAGTCCTCGACGAGCCGGAAGCCCACCTTCACCCACCACTTCTCTCATCGCTTATTCGCTGCCTCAATTCCCTTCTGGTGCAGAAGAACGCGATGGCAATTGTCGCAACACACTCCCCCGTGGTCCTACAAGAAGTTCCGAGATCGTGCGCAAAGAAGCTAACTCGTAACTCGCGTGGATTGTTTTGCTCACCACCGCGGATAGAAACGTACGGTGAAGACATCGGAGAAATCACTTATGAAGTCTTCGGGCTCGAAGTCGAGGACAGTGGATTCTATGCAACCCTAAAGGAGCTCGCCGCAAGGCACGACAATTACGACGACGCCTTAGCCGAGCTTGGCCACAACCTCGGACTTACAGGACGATCGGCGCTCCGCTCGCTCATAGCAAACGACCACCCCGACACCGAGGACTTGTGAGCAGTCTATGCGTCATGCTGAGCCAATAGCATTGAGTAACCTAGATCTGTTCTCGCGTCTGTATCCCCGCCTCAGGAACACAGTCGACCCTGCAGAGACGTTCGCCGATGAGATACGCGCGGCAGAAGCCGAATATATCGAACAGTGCGAACGTCAGAACTTCGGTTACGACACACGCGTTACTTTGCCTAGCGGTTTGTTAAAAACGCAAATGGTTTCCCTTTACGAGAGTCACCTTCGCGGAGGAAGTGGGCGTGAGGTGTACGACCTAATCATCGAGGGCGAGCATGGCACGAATAAGTGCTGTTACTGCAACATTCGCGCTGCGGACACCGCTGACCACTATAAGGAGAAGGCCGAGCACCCCCTACTTGCAGTATGCCCAAGGAACCTCATTCCTTCGTGCTCAAAATGCAACGAGAAGCAGAAAGGGGTTAGAGAGAAATTCAACCCATTCTATGACGATCTGGGTGGTGCACTTTGGCTGAGATGCACGCTCGAGTGGGCACGACACAAGCGTGGGATGGGCCCGGACACGATTCCGGGGATGCGCTTTTCAGTAATTCCAGGATTCCTGCCTGATACCGCCCTAGTCGGACGCGTGTCGGCGACCTTCAAAGCGGCAAACCTTTCAAAGCGCTGGGCGACCGAGTACGCAGATGTGATAGGGCGAATCCATCGGAAGGCATCGAAATTGAGCCGCCAGCATGACCGTAAATTTATCGTGGACGAGATGATTCAGTACGATTGGCAACCGCCCAATAGCCCCTATCAGGTCTTGCTGAAAACAGTTCGGGATTCGGACTGGCTTCGAGACCTAAAGGGTTAGGAGGTCGCGGTACGGACCGCCCGCAGCGGAGCGGGGAACGGTGCGTACCGCCTCGGCCTGGCCCGCAGTGGGCCCGGTGGGTATCGAACCCGCAATCTGCGGATTAGGAGTTCGTATGAGACCGACCGGAACAGTACGTTCTCGCAGGTCAACGACGCCAGGCAGTCAAGTCGAGTCATGCCATCGAAACACAGTCGCGTTGCTGGCAGCGTTGCTCTCAGACGGCAGCGACGCGTGAACCAGTCCATCTGCCCCAGCACATGGTATTTTTCCTCACGAGCACGGACGCGACTTTTGATCGCGTGAGGCCGCACAGCAGCACACAGCCTCGGTCCAATTCCACTGGCGGAGACCCCAGACGTGTCCCTGGGCTTCGAGTCAATCGACGTTGCCGTTGGACGCGTATGGTCACCACTCAACGAGGAGGTCCAATGCCAGCCAGACTCACGTCAACGCAACGCGAACAGCTTGCTGACGAGGCGGCACGCCGCTATGCCTCGGGCGAATCTTGGGCTGAGATCGCAGACGACCATCAGCTCAGCAAGAACTACGTACGACGGCTGACTATTGCGAGACACGACATCACATACCGTCGCTGGGGCCAACAAGTTGTCGTGAACCCCGGAAAGGTGCGAAATCTACGCAACCATGGCAAATCGATCGAAGCGATAGCAAACGAGCTTGGATGCTCACGACAAGCGATCCGCACCGCGCTTGAAGCGACCGGTAGACCAGCGCTCACCCGCTATCCAAAGCTTTCTACTACGCGAAAGCCTTCAGCCGAAGAAGTCAGCCGTATATCCACGCTGTACGAAGCCTGCCCCCAAGCTCCTCGCAACCGTGCAGGCTCGCGGGATGTCCGTGGCACTGAGGGTCGGGCACTCGCCGCAGCTTGCCTGGATGTGGTACTCGCAGGGGTACCGATGTCCCAGCTATCGCGCGCCCTCGATCGAGGACCAACATGGGTTCACTGGCTCCTCAACTGCCACGAAATGCAGCCGCCGAAACACAGCGTCGGCTCTACATCGCGACGCACTAGAAAGATCGCGTGACTACCTCGACTGGCAGGGCCAGGTAACAGCAGAGCACAAGCCGTCACGCGCTAAGCGTCCTTCACAGCGTCGGGCAGGCTAGGACGACGCGCTTGAGCACTACCGCACGGCGGTCCGCCCTCCCGCAGCGGAGCGAGGAAGGACGGGCCGCCCGCGACGGCGGAGCCGGCGCCTTGAAGGAGTAGGGAAAGTTCTCACCAACTAGAACGCTCGTGACCGCAAATCAGCCCTGCGCAGCTTCATCGACCAACTCGGCCGCCTCCGAGATCGCCTCAGTCTCAAGTGCGTCAGCTCGGTCGGAAAGCGCAGTGGCCTCGTCAGCCAGATCTGCGACTCTAGTTTCGGCATCGACACCGAGCCGAGGGACAGGTACCTCACGGATGTCCACCGGATCCAGGTGTGGTACGGAAGTTCCTGAAGCGTTCCTGACTACCATCGGCCGGCCGAGTTCCTCGTGATTCAAGACCGTCACAAGGTAGCCCGGCCGAATGGCCTTTCCGTTGGGAACAATTCGAATCATATCATCACTGCCGAAAGTGTCAGCGTACGAATCGGGAATGATCCTGCTTCGACCAAGCAGGCCGTAAACTTGTCCAGATCGTGCCATGACAATAGACGATGGCATGAGTCGATACATCTCGGGATTCTTAATAAGCGCCGGATAGATGCGCTTCATGACTGGCGGGTTGACGTCAAACAACTCCGCAGGGCTCTTGTAGGGCGCGCCGTTATCACCAAAGTATCGCTTGAATCTATTCGGAAGGGCAATTAACTTCGTCACGTCCGAAAGTACATCAACCCTTTCCGCCCCTTCCGTGATGCGCATTTCAATGTCACGGACGCGAGGTCGGTAATATTGCGCCTCTAACCGCCTGCGTTCCTGAAATAATGCTGATGCGGGGATCGTGTGGAAAGGCGGTTCGACGTCAACACGGGATTCCGGGAAATGCGACGCATACAAGTCGTCTGCCTCGGCTTGCAGATCGCGCGCTTTTGTCCTCATTGCAATGGCCTCTACGGCCTTCGCGCCAATTGCAGCCCTAATTTCGGGCTGCGGCCAAACCACGGGCATCTCTACAACATGACTGACCTCGAGATGCTTGATCATGTGACCGTATTGGGCGGCACGAGCTATCTGATAGAACTGAGAAGTCTTCATGTAGGCATAGAGCCACCCGTATTCATGGGCCTCTTTGGCGGCAATCCTGAGAAGATCATGAGTGATCACTGGACCTAGATGCTGAGGATACACGGCGGTAACTCGCCCCACTTCCCCCGAGCAGGACATCAAAAGCCAGCGAGCGTCAACTCGACGCGCCTCGGCATCTCGAGTTTGCCCCCTCGAAAGCCATTTCCGTACTCTTGGCGCAGATTCGAAAACCTGGCCTGCCGAGAGGAACGGTAAACCAAGCCCCGCACGAACAGTCAAGCCCTTGAGCCTAGACGGTTGCCAAACCTCGGCAACTTCCCCGAATGGCAGCCATCCGCCATCAGCAAGCTCGATGCGTCGACGAATTCCGTATCCATCGGCGAGATACGCACTAGCCTCCAGCCTTCGCTCACCCACCATCGCCAGGGCACTGCTGACGGAAGCAGTCTCAGGCGGCTTGGCTGTGAAAGTTGATGAACTAGACTTCATGCCTGGTCCTTTCGCCATTCACGGAAAGCTGCGGAAATCAGGGTAGTATTGTCGTCTCGCACGCGCTCTCGTGACGTATGCGCCCGCTCCTCGCCGTCCGTTGTGGAAGTGACCGCATCGGGAACGTTTGAGAGAACTTCAAAGCCTTCGTCATCGCGAACGTAGGTTGCGACTCCTCGCTTGTCATGACCGATGTGATCGCACACCGCCATGAAGACAGGATAGTCGGCTGGACTACCGGAGGCGTATTCGAGCCTAATCTCTTGTTCGGACTTTCGCCTTACCACTAGGACTGATGTCTGCACACTTGTCCCGGGCTGGAACGTATCGGGGTGCATGTCCACAGAGGCAAGAATCTGAGTGTTCTGGAGGAGCCACTGGCGCACGAAACCAAGTCCCGGTGTGCCCAGGATGCCGTCGGGCAGCACCATCGCGGCTATTCCAGTGCCTGGCTTAAGGAGCTCAACACAACGCTCGATGAAGAGGATCTCGGGGGGACGGGACGTAGTGTCCGGACCTCGATCCCACCGATCTTCCTCTTCTACATACGTCCAGTTATGACCTAGGTCGAATTGAGAGAGAATCGCAGGATGATCAATTGGTATTTTCGAGCCGAATGGAGGATTCGTAAGGATCACGTCCACCTGCCCCAGGAGATCACGCTTGCGGAGGTCATCTCCCCATGTGGCATTCGGGGCAAGAGAATTTGCTTGGTACAGTCCTCCTGAGCCATCGTTGTTCATAACCATATTCATCTTGGTGGCGCGCACCAGATTAGGGTTGAAGTCAATACCTACTAGTTTGTTGCGCAAGAAATCGTAGACGCGCGTCCTGATAGCCTCATCCTGCGCACCTTTCTGCCGTCCGGAGTTCTTAACTTCATTTCTGACGCGCTTTACGACATGGTTCATCGCTGCGATGAGGAATCCGCCGGTCCCGCATGCCGGATCCAAAATGAGTGTGTCATCATCAGGATCGACCATGTCGACCATCATCTGCACAACATTTCTCGGCGTAAAGAACTCCCCTCGGTCGCCACGCAGGTTCGAGCCGACGACCTCCTCATAGGCTTTCCCCTTAACGTCAACATCCGATTCGAGCAGCGAG
Organism: Brachybacterium sp. SW0106-09; assembly: GCF_001293905.1. Classification (NCBI taxonomy): domain Bacteria; kingdom Bacillati; phylum Actinomycetota; class Actinomycetes; order Micrococcales; family Dermabacteraceae; genus Brachybacterium; species Brachybacterium sp. SW0106-09. The sequence continues at coordinate 103,983 of NZ_BCAK01000011.1, read as the reverse complement.
AACTGCTGGAGCTGCGTAACAACGTACGAAAGTACGCGTCCGTCCAGCTCGATCTCCTCGGCAGCCTTAAAGATTTGCGGATACCCCTTCTTGACAGCATCAAAGAGCTTCGCAATACGCTTCTGTACCCGGATGGTGCCCGTAGCTACTTCGCGTTCGACCGATGTTGCGTAAAAACTTGGCGCTGGCGAGGAATGTCGCTCATCCTGAATCTTGCAGAAGATTAGCTTCAGTAGTTCCCAGAACGCCTCTGGCTTCTGCATTCCCTGATTACCTGAAATGTAATCGTGGGATCGCCTAAACGCGAATAGCAGAGAGTCGGAAGCTGCAGGCCGAAGCTGTGCGAACGTCGGGGTTTCCGCATCGTCTTTTTCTCCAAAGCGCGGGAGGTCTGCAATTTCTTCAACAATCCTCCGCTTGCCGGCAACCGAAACCTTGAGCGCCTGGAGGTCAGAGCCGTTCGTCCACATGCCGTATTCGACATTGGCGCATGCGGCCAAGTAGCTTTTGAGCTGCTCGATCCCCTCCTTTCGACTGCCCGGGTTCGTGCCCGGCTTCTTGCATTCAATCAGGGCATAGACGTTATCCTGGCTACGCTGCGAAGGCGGAACGTCGGGCGGAAAAATTGCAATGTCTGCTCGCACCCGGCTGCTTCCGAGCTTAAGGGACCATTCCACTGCAATGTCAGATGGCTTGTACCTGTATTCGCGAACGAGTGACTTCTCGATCTCCTGGCGAACATATTCTTCCGGGGTATCATTCCGCAACTTCCCGTCCACATAGTCGAGAACCTTCCCGGGCGGAACAATAGTAGGTAATGTGCTCTGTTCTGTCATGCGTGTTCCTTGAGCTCTCGTCTGGATGTAATTCGTAATTGTGTCCAGTGTATTAATATGGTCCCAGTGGGCGGGGAAGCTAGTTCGCGACTAGCTTCTCTCGGTGCTTCATCTGACGTCTGAGCACGGCAAGGGCGGTCGCTACAGTTGGCACAACGCATGCTACTGAGCGCTCCGTGCCATGTGGCGGCAGAGAGCACGTCCGAGGCTAGCCGAGGGCTCTGACCAACGGTTGTAGCCACGATCTCGAGGTGAGAACCTCTGCGGGCAGGTTTCCGTCCGGGACGCTGGCTGCGACTTGAGACTCATCTGGGTACCTCGAAGGAGTAGTTCCACTGGAACCGGCTCGCGCGATGCAGGCCGATCGCGTACTCGATGGGGAGGCCGCTGCCGTCGTACGTGCGCCGACGCATCTCGACGATCGGCTCACCGATGCCCATCTCGAGGGACTGGGCCTCATCGCCGTCAGGCAAGCGCGCGTGCAGCCTCTCGTTGATGCTGTGCGGCTCGTGTCCTAGGTCAGTCAGGACTCGAAACGCTCCCCCGCGCCCTGCCGACCCCTGCTCCTCGCTCATGAGGAGCGTGCCCTTGGCGATGCGATACGGGTAGTAGCTCACGAGGGTGTGGGTGACGGTGCCTCGGGCATCCCGAATCACTCGCGCTCTCCGCACGACGTCTTCCCCCTCGTCGATCTCCAGCCGTCCAGCCATCTCTTCGGTGGCGGGCTCGATTGAGATCTCCGTGGACTGCGCTGCCGGCTGCCAGCCGCGCTCGTCCATGTGGGGCGCTCCGTCCTCGTCGCCTGCGGGACTCTTCCATTGGCGTCGTGAGTATCGGTCCATCCCCACCTTGCGCAGCGGGATCTGAGGGAGCACGACCGTGCCCTGACTGCGCCTCGACTGCACGAGCCCTTCGCGCTCAAGCAGCTTCAGCGCAGCGGACACGGTGTTCACGTTGACGTCGAACTCAGTGGCCAGCTCCGACTGGCGGGGTAGCACCGTGCCTTCGGGGTACTGCCCGTCACGCACGCGAGCACGCAGCTCGTCGGCGATCTGCACGAACTTGGCGACCATGCGCACCTCACCTAGGGATAGCCGGGACTCTCATCCTATCCCTAGTTGACATCGGGCCCTCTGCATGCCAGTCTCGCAGCGATAGTTATCACTAGGGATAACTATCGCTGATGCTCAACCACTAGGAGTAGACATGGCAGTCCAGACCCGATTCCCCGTCCAGATGGAGGACGTGTTCCCCCAGGGTGCGTACATGATTGGCGAGGTCATCGCCGCCGATGACTTCGACAAGAAGAGGGCCGGCGAGGTCGACCCTCAGCTGCGAGACAAGATCTCGGGCCAGCGTGTCTGGCAGGTCCGAGTGCTCGATCCCGACCCGGAGAGTCGGAAGGGACAGGCCGAGGTGACCGTGAAGGTCTCCTCCGACCACCAGCCGGTGCCGCCCAAGGGCCCGTCCACCGGCCCCTTCCGCGCCGTCGCCTTCGAGGGACTCACCCTCACGCCGTACGTCGACACCAACGGGAACTTCCCGAAGATCGCGTACTCGCTGAGAGCCACGGGCTTCGCCGAGGCCAAGGCCTCCGCCCGCACCTCGAGCACCGAGGCGGCGTGACCATGGAGCGGAAGGCGATGCGCCTGCTCAACACCGCAGCGATCGGGATCCTGCTCTGGCAGGTCATCCCGCTCGGCTGGCAGCTGGCGTTCGAAGGTGCGTGAGCAATGCACACCGCCTCTCTCGCCTTCCGCTTCGGCCTCGCCGAGCTGCGGTGGATCACTGCGGCCCTGTGGGGTCACGTGCGCTGGTTCCATCGATTATGGTTCGTCGTCGCGATGTTCACCTGGCTCGCGGCCGACCTGCTGGGCAGCTGGAAGCCCTTCGCCATCGTCGGAGCCATCGCGCTGTACTTCGCGCTCTGGGCCCGGTTCTACCCCGAGACCTACTACCGGGCCGTCTCCCGCCCTCTCTGGCGCCGGGAACTCTGGCTGGATCTCATCGAGACCTGGCCGCTGCTCATGGAAGAGTGCGGACTCTCCACGGTCGTCATCGATCGAGCGGGAGAGAAGCACACACGGATTCCCGCGATCGCCAGCAAGCACTGGCACCGCAACGAGCTCGTTCTCGCTCCCTCCCTCCTCACCGGACAGACCGTCGAGGACTTTCAGGCGGTCGCTGATCGGCTGCGGACCACTGTGGGCGCAACGCACATCCGGGTGACCGGAGACCTCTCCCCCACGCTGAGCTTCACCTTCGGCGATGCCCTCGCCGAGACCGTGATCCGAGGACTCCCAGATCGAGGAGAACCGTGGGACGGCCGATCGGTGTGGATGGGGATCGACACGACGGACGACGACTGGTGGTTCCGCATCGCCGGAACACACACCCTCGTCGCCGGCTCCTCCGGCTCCGGCAAGGCATCGCTCGTCTGGGGCGTCACCATCGGCCTCGGTCCCGCCATCGCTCGAGGCGAAGCGCAGGTCCACGGGATCGACCTCAAGGGCGGCGTGGAGCTGGGCATGGGCAAGGACCTGTTCACCCGCTACGCCGTGACTCCTGCGGGAGCGGTGGTGGTCCTCGAGGACGCCGTCGAGGCGATGAGTGCTCGCCTCGAACGGATGGCCGGGAACACCCGCCAGCACACCGCGAGTGTCGATGAGCCGTTGGTCGTCGTCCTGATCGACGAGGTCGCCGCGCTCACGTCGTACATCGAGGATCGCGATCTCAAGAACCGCGCCCGCACCGCGATGTCACTGCTCTGCTCCCAGGGCCGGGCCGTCGGCTACACCGTGGTCGCCTGCATCCAGGATCCCCGGAAGGAGACGATCCCCAACCGCGGCCTGTTCACCCAGATGGTCGGGCTCCGGCTGCGTGACCGCGAGGAGACCTCGATGGTCCTCGGCGACGGCGCTGTCGCCTCCGGAGCCCTCTGTCACAAGATCCCGCTCGCCTCGCCAGGCATCGGCTACGTGGTTCCTGAGGACGGCTCGGAACCCGTCCGCGTGCGCGCCGCCTTCGTCGATGACGACCTGATCCGGGCTGCGGCCGAGCGGTTCCCCGCCCCGTCGACGATCCCCGTGGTGGTCCCGGAGCCGACGGAGAAGCCGCGCAGCTCTCGGGCACGTACCCGGACCAAGTCCGACACGGAAGGAACGGCATCGTGAGCGCCAGCGATCTCTACTTCCTCGACGTGGATGAGCCCACCGCCCTGACGCGGATGCTCTCCGACGGCTTCGAGGACTGGTCCAAGCAGGTCGCCTCGACGGGATTCTGCTCCCGCCCCGTCCGCCTCTTCGGACAGGCTCGCACCTTCGATCGCAGATCCGGACAGCACCTGAGCACCTTCGACAGCCGCGCACTGCCCGACAGCGTCCTCTACGTCCGCTGCGGCAATCGCCGTGCCTCCCGCTGCCCCTCGTGCTCCCACGAGTACCAGGGCGACATGTGGCACCTCCTTTCCGCAGGGGTCTCCGGTGGGGACAAGGGGGTCCCGGAGAGCGTCTCCACGCATCCGCTGGTGTTCCTCACACTGACCGCCCCCTCGTTCGGCGCTGTGCACTCCTCGACTCGTCCCGGTGCTCAGCCTCGGCCGTGCACCGTCAACGCGGCACCGGGACTGTGCGAGCACGGTCGCCCTCGTCGATGCACGGAGCGCCACGACGCCGACGATTCTCGGGTCGGTCAGGCGCTGTGCCCGGACTGCTACGACTACGAGGGACATGCGGTCTGGCAGTGGCACTGCCCCGAACTGTGGCGGCGTTTCACGATCCGCCTGCGCCGCCTAGTCGCCGCGCGCCTCGGCATGAGCGAGAAGGCCTCGAGGAACCTCCTCCGCGTGCAGTTCGCCAAGGTCGGCGAGTACCAGAAGCGCGGCGCGATCCACCTCCACGCGCTGGTCCGGCTCGACGGCGCCCCGTCGGACGACGACCCCTTCCCCTCCCCCGCTGTCGACGTGCCCGCCTCGTGGCTCGCCGAGCGGTGTCTCGAGGCCGCCCGCGACATCGAGATCGATGCTGCTCCGGTCGACGCCCACGACTCCGCCCGCGTGCTCCGCTTCGGTCCCCAGGTCGACGCTCGGCCCGTCCAGCGCCACTCCGACGATGAAAGCGACGTCTCCCCCGAGATGGTGTCGGCCTACCTCGCCAAGTACGCCACGAAGGCAGCCGGTGATGTCGCTGTCGACGGCACTCCGAATCGCCACCTGAAGCAGCTCCGAGAGACCTGTCTCGATCTGTGCGGTCGCGCGCTCCTGCACGAGGGGTTCTCCAGTCCGTACGCGCTTCTCGGCAAGTGGGCCGACGCCCTCGGCTTCCGCGGACACTTCGCCAGCAAGTCCCGGCGGTTTTCGACCACCCTCGGCACGCTCCGCGATGCACGGCGCAAGTACCACCGCGACCGCGAGCAGCTCGAGACACACACAGACCATGCGTCGACGGACGATCAGCTCGACGCCGCCGAGCACATCGTCGTGCTCAACGAGTTCCGCTTCGTCGGACAGGGCTGGCTCACCCCCGGTGATGCCGAACTCGCCCGTTCCGCCGCTGATGCAGCACGCGAGTGGAAGGACACCCGTCGCGCTGCACGCCAACCCCACAAGAAAGGAAAGAACCATGGACAAGCTCTGCTTCACCGCTGAGGAGGTCGCTGATCGGCTCAGCGTCTCGAAGACCCGGGTGTACGACCTGATGCGCTGCGGTGAGCTGCCCAGCGTCAAGCTCGGTCGCTCCCGACTGATCAAGGCCGCTGATCTTCTCGCGTACGTCGAGAACCTCGAGCCGGCCCCCGTCGTGGCATGAGCCGCTCGAACGGAGAGGGCAGCGTCTACCGTCGCCAAGATGGCCGGTGGACGGGCGCTGCCTATGTCCTCACCCCGGAGGGCACGCGCAAGCGCAAGGCCGTCTACGGGAAGACTCGGAAGGAGGCCTACGACAAGCTCGCCTCGCTCCAGGAGAAGTCTCGAGCCGGCATCGCCGCCACTCCGGGACGGCTGACAGTCAAGGCGTTCCTCGAGACCTGGATGCAAGACGTCCAGGAGGCACGGCTGAGCCCTGCGACCTACCAGACCTACGAGGGGTACATCCGCAATCATCTGGTCCCCGTGCTGGGGGCGAAGCGACTCGGCCAGCTCACGGCGGCGGATGTCCGCGCGTTCCTCGCGGTCAAGGCTCGCGAAGGCAAGAGCCCTGCCACCGTCAAGCAGATGCACGCCATCCTGCGGTCGGCGCTTCAGCACGCGATGCGCGAGGATCTGGTGCCCCGCAACGTCGCGAAGCTCGTCGTGGTGCCCACGCCTCCGAAGCAGGACGTCGAGCCGCTGACTCCCGACGAAGCCCGCACCCTCCTCAAGACAGCACAGGGAACCTCCTGGGAGGCGCTGTGGACGCTGTACGTGGGTCTCGGCCTACGACGCGGCGAGGCACTGGGGCTCCGCTGGGGAGACATCGACCTCGAGAACGGCTACCTCAACGTCGTGCAGTCCCTTCAGCGGTCGCGGGGCGAACTGCGGCTGAAGAGCCCCAAGACCGACACCTCCCGGCGTCGCGTCGTGCTCCCCGGGTTCTGCATCGACGCACTCATCCGGCACCGCACCACCGAGCGAGAGAAGCTTGCTTCGCTCGGGCTGCCCATCGACCAAGCGACGCTCGCGTTCACCTCCCAGGCCGGCACCGCGATCGAGCCCCGCAACGTCAACCGCGCCTTCGAGGCACTGCTGAAGAAGGCCAAGCTGCGCCGGGTCAAACTGCACGACCTCCGCCACACCTGCGCCTCACTGCTGCTCGCGGAAGGCGTCGCCCCTCGCGTGGTCATGGAGCTGCTCGGGCACTCCGCCATCGCGGTCACGATGAACACCTACTCGCACGTGATCCCGGCCCTCCATGACGAGTCCGCGAAGCGCATGGACGCGCTCTTCGGAGCCGAAAATACGAAACTACGAAAGCCCGAGTAAACGGAAACCCGAAAGTACGAATCTGCAGCTCGTCTTGCATTTTTCAGTGCATCCACCTACGTTTTTGCCAACCGAAATGACGAGGAGAATCTCCATGCGACACCCGCTCGTTCCGTCCCTCGAGGTGCTCGGAGCCATCGCCGTGGGCGACCTGTCCGCGCACTCGTTCTTCGGCAGCAATCCGAAGAGTGAGGACCACGCCGCGTCGCACAGCCCTTCGTACCTGTCGTTCTCGGCCTCCTCGCTAACGGAACAGATCCTGTACGTCGACCGGATGCCGAGGCGGCGTCACACTGACAGCTGCCAGATCGAGGTGGGTTACATCGCCGCGTGGCGCTCCCTGAACGGAGCGTCGCAGGGAGTTTTCCTCCGGACGGTCGATGAAGCCCGGGAGTTCGTCCGTCGCGCCCGACGGGGCATTCACACTCGCGGATCGTTCATCTTCCGCGCAGCATCGATCACCAAGTTTAATGCTCGCACTGGTACGGACAAGCACTCCCTCGTCGTCGATGCTCAGCTTCACAATGAACGATCCGACGGCGCGCCCGAGTGGAACATCCCCTGGCGCGTCGACCCCATTACCCGCCCATAGACCCTCAGGAGGTTCCCCTTGGATCCCATCGAAAGCGCCGAAGCCATCGCGCACCGAGCCCATGCCGGGCAGACTGACAAATCTGGCCTGGACTACATCGACCATCCCCGTCGTGTCGCGGAGCGCGCAGCGCTCATCGCTCCGACCAATCTTCGCACCGAGAGCATCGCGGCAGCCTGGCTCCATGACGTCGTCGAAGACACCGACGTGACGCTCGAGGATCTCCGCGAGCAGGGATTCCCTCAGCTCGTCCTCGAAGCGGTGGACCGGCTGACGAAGAAGCCCGACGTCGCCCGGGCCGACTACTTCGCGGCCATCCGCGCCCATGCAGTGGCTCGAGTCGTGAAGACCGCAGACCTCATCGACAACACCGATCCGGAGCGCGCCGCCCTGCTCGGCGAGACGACCAGGAGCCGTCTCGCGGAGAAGTACGCAGAATCCTGGGCGCTGCTGCTCGGCGACGCCTGACGATGGTCGACTTCTATCGCGTCTTCCACGACCACCACCCCGACGAGAACGGCATCATCGTCGCTGACGACGGAGTGTCGGAGTACGCGTACCTGGCGAACACCGGACTGTGGCATCGGGAGCCGATCGCAGGGACCGTCGCCCTCTTCGGCGACGAGCACTACGACCGCGTCCGCATCGAACCTGAGGACGTGTACGAGCGCATCGGTCAGTGTCGACCGATCTGGAACCAGGGTTTCGGAGCGAAGGTGCTCCGCTCACGACGACTCCAGCCCAATGCCGAGAAGCGGTCCAGCGCCGATCTCGGTCTCGATCCTGCCCGCGTCCCTCCCCTCGCCGACGACGCATGGCGCCGCCTCCCACTGGTCGATGACGATCCTTCCCCGGAGCACGTGAGCGTGGCCGACGTCTGGGAGCAAGATTCCGAAGGCCTCGAGTGGTCCGACTGCGGTCATCGCCCGCTCACCGTCGAGCGGCTGATGGCAATCGCCGAAGAAGTCGTCGCGGTACCGGTGCCACAGCACCTCAGACACGACGACGTCGCCGGCATCTTGCAGGAGCTGTGGGGACTACGGACGGTCTGCCACTACTTCCGAATGGCGCTCGAGACGGCGGCACTTCGAGTCAACGTGACCGTCGACGCGAGCTACGAGCTCCCCGTCGCCCTGGCCATCGCCAAGGACTTCAGCGACCGCTGGGACGGCTGCCCTGACGAGGAGCGCGCGAGGATGAAGGACGGTCGCGATGGGCACTGATAGCGTCCGGACGTTCTTCACTGCCGACACCCACTTCGGCCACCGCCTGATGGCGCTCCATCGCGGGCACGCCCCCGGCGCGGACTCTCGGGACGACGTCGCCCTCGAGCATGTGCGCACTCACGACGAGGACATCGTCGCCTCGTGGAACAGCGTGGTGAGCGCTGGGGATGTCGTCTGGCACCTCGGCGACCTCACCGTCAAGCACACCGCCGAGATCGCAGACACCCTCCGTCGTCTCAACGGGCGCATCCGCCTCGTCGTGGGGAACCACGACCGGGCACACCCTCACTTCCGCGAACGGGCCATCACTGCTCAGCAAGAGCTGCTGCGCAACGGGATCGAGTACGTCTGCACGGCAGCGCGAGTCACGGTTCCCGGGGGCAACTCGGGCCGGATCCCGGTGATGCTCTCCCACTTCCCCTACAGAACCGCCAGCCAGGACGACCGCCGTTTCCACGTGTGGCAGCTCGAAGATTCCGACGACTGGCTCCTCCACGGGCACACGCACTCGCACGTGGCGATGCACGCTGAGCTTCCTCGACAGATCCATGTGGGGTGGGACGCCTGGCGGAGGCCAGTAAGCGAGGTCGAGATCCTCCGCCTCATCCGAAGTGCGTAGTCACTCCCACAAGGCGGGATTGTTCGAGCACCTCTAGTTGCGAAGGTTCGCGAACGGTCGGCGTCCGTACTCCGTTGCGAACTCCAGGATCATCGCGCTCTCCATGAGTGCCGGCTCCTCGTCGGTCTCCTTCCAGCACACGAGCAACGTGTCGCTCTCCTCGAGCTGCCAGATGAGCCGACCTCCCCAATGTCCGATCGGCTCGCCCTCTCCAAAGCGGCGGAACTCGTCGAGCCGTTTGCGCAACCCGCGCCGGCCACTCGCGCCGCCGGATGCCTTGCCGATGTAGACGACCTCCGCTCCTGCAACCCACTCCGCATCGAGTCGTTGACGGGCGACGCTCGGGTCCTTGCCCTTGAACCGTCCTGCCGGATTGCTCGGCAAGAACTCGGGCTCGCCGTCGCGCTGTCGCACGATGACGTACACCCCCGGCGCTGTGGGGACCCGAGCTGCTTGCAACTCAGCGAATCGCACGAAGCCGCTGAACCCTTCGCCTTCGAGACCGGCCCTCGTCCACTCCATCGATGAGCCTCCTTCAGTCAACGGACTACAGCGGCGACGACGCAGCGAAGCTTGCTGCCCTCCGCCTTCCCGTCGGCATACAGGCTGAGGTCCGAGTAGTCGCTCCACTGCATCGGGAATCGACCTCGGAGTGTGCGCGTGTTCCCCGGGTACAAGTTGTTCGCCCATCGGAGTTCGCCGGTCAGATTCACGCCTTCATGGATACGGAAGGCGGCGTCGTTGGTCGATACCTGCCCGGGAGGGACAGACCAATACGCTCCGTCGTTCGTCAGGAAGATGACGAATGCAGTCCCACCATCTGACAGGAACCAACGCTCCAGACGGGAGATGTCGTTGACGAAGTACCTGCGGCCGAGGTCTGCTGCGGAGTGGTGCAAGAGTTGAAAGGCTTCCCCGTCGACGCTTCCGGACCATCGCCGCGTCCTGTACTTGAACTCAATCGCCGTGACCCCGCCTCCAGCGGAGTCGCTACAGAAGAGATCAACGACGGTGCGCGGGCCGAGATCCGATGAACCGATGACCCTGTACGGGATCTCCAGACGAACGTTGAGGCTCGGATGCCTTTTCACGAGCAGCTGGGCGAAGGCATGCTGAAAGTCGGCTTCAGAGTGAAAAGCCGGCCTCTGACGAGAGAGCTCGGACATCACGTCGTGCACCTGATCGAGCGTGAGTGCGCCGGGCTTGCTTGGTGCTGCTGCCATGTGGATGGCACCTCCGTCGGTGTCCGCCTGTCGCTCGGCTCGCTCGCCGTGCGTTGCTGTCAGCACCATAGCCCGCTGCTCCCGCACAGCCGCGTTGCTGTCAAAGCTGCTGTCAACGCCGGTCCGGAGACCTTCCCCTAGAGAAAACTTCTCCGGTCTGACCTGCAGTGGGCCCGGAGGGGATCGAACCCTCGACCCGCGGATTAAAAGTCCGATGCTCTGCCAACTGAGCTACAGGCCCGTGCCCGCCGAGCGGGCCAGCCCATCCTACCGGCGCGTGCGGGCAGGGGCGGCCTCGCCCACGGGGGCCGCGCCTGCCGCAGGCATCGCGTCGACGGCGCGATCGACGAAGGGCTCGACGGCCTGCGAGACCGCCTCGCCGGCCGCCGCCGCGGCCTTCCGCGCCGGGAAGGCGTAGAGGAAACCGGTGACTGGCCGCAGCAGCACCGCGAGCACGCAGACGCCGATGGTCACCGCGTAGTACAGCGCGAACGTCCCCGGACCGGCGGGCAGGTCGCTGTGCCGGCCGAGGAGCTCGATCACCGGCAGGTGCACCAGATACGGGACGATCGAGTTGCGGCCCAGCCACTCCACGGGGCGCAGCGCGTGCAGGCGCGGGAGCCGCTGGAGCACGCCCACTGCTCCCACCACGGCCAGCAGCACCACGACCTGGGTGAGCACGGGCACCTGCGGCTCGACGTCGATCCGGGCGGCGTGCAGCGCCCAGGCCGCCGCGACGGCGAGCGCGGGGACCGTCACCGCCCAGGGCATCGGCCGGCGGGCGAGCACCGGTCGCAGCGCGGCGCCCGCGAAGAAGAACACCGCATAGAACACGAACTTGTCCGGCCGCGGCCCGACCAAGTCGTGCGCCGCCCCCAGCAGAGGCAGCGCCGTCCACGCCACCACCGAGGCGAGCGCCACCCATCCGGGATGGATCCGGCGGGTCAGCAGCCCGATCACGTAGTAGCAGAACAGGGCGGCGAGGAACCAGGTGTACATCCCGTTCAGCCACCACAGCGGCTCGTCGGCGTGGCCCCAGCCGAGGATCGGCAGCATCACCGCGGACCACAGCAGCCACGGCCACAGCAGGCCGCGGAGCTTCCCGGCGAGGAAGCGGCCGGGCGGGCGGCGCAGGGAGCGGGCCAGCAGCAGCCCGGAGGCGAACAGCAGCGCCGGCATCCGGAAGGGGGCGAGCGCCTCGGACAGCTCGACCATCGCCCAGGGCGTGCCGCCGTCCCAGATCTGCTGGACCAGGCGCAGGTGGTGCGCGATCACCAGCAGGATCGCCGTGCCCCGCAGGAGATCCATCCAGTGCTCCCGGGTGGGCTCGCCCGTCGGCGCCGCGGCGCTGGTCGCGTGCGCAGGGCCCGTCGCGGTCGCAGGGCTCGAGAGGGCCCTCGTCCCCGTCGCAGGGCTCGCGGTGCTGCTGGTACTGCTCGTCATCGCGGACGAGGCTACGAGCGCGCCGCGCCGAGGGGGTGCACGTCCTCGGCGCGGCGCGTGAAGACTCTGTGCCCATCGGGGCGGGCGCGACGAACCTCCGAGGCGGGGTCGACGCCCACCGAGGCAGGGTCGACGCCCTTCGGACATGGGGCGACGAGCCCGTCGGCCCGCCGCGATCCCGACCGTCAGCGGGCGGCAGCCTCCTCGCGGGCGTCCTGGTAGTCGCACACGTCCTCGTCGACCCAGACCTCGACGTTCTTGATCTCGGGCAGGTCGGAGGCGAGGAAGATCGGGTCCAGTCCCTGGGCGCGCTGGGCGTTGTAGTGCTTCAGCAGCTTCACCGCCGTGGGGGCCAGCAGCGCGATCACCACGAGGTTGATCAGCGCGATGAACACCATCGAGACGCCCGCGATGGTCCAGGCGAGGTCGACCGCGATCACGGAGCCCATCAGCACGAGCGCCACGACGGCGACGCCGAAGGCCACGTGCCAGCCACGCTTCGAGGTCAGGAAGTGCATGTTCGCCTCGCCATAGGAGAAGTTGCCCAGCACCGAGGTGAAGGCGAGCAGGAACATGATCGCCGCGAGCAGGATCGCGGCCCACGGCCCGAGGGTGCTCGAGAGCGACTCCTGGACCATCATCAGGCCCTCACCTCCGGTGGAGACGTCGGGGAAGGAGACCAGCACGATGAACGCGGTGATCGAGCAGATCAGCAGGGTGTCGAAGTAGACGCCGAGGGTCTGGACGAGGCCCTGCTTGACCGGGTGGCTGACCGAGGCGGTCGCGGCGACGTTCGGGACCGAGCCCATGCCGGCCTCATTGGAGAGCATGCCGCGCTGGACGCCGTTGACGATCACGGCGCCGATCCCGCCGCCGATCGCGGCCTGCGGGGAGACCGCCTCGGTGACGATCTGCGTGAGCACGCGGGGCAGCTCGCCCAGGTGCAGGCCGACGATGACGATGCCGATCAGCAGATAGAGCCCAGCCATGATCGGGACCATGTTCTGGGCGACGGTCGCCACGCGGCGCATGCCGCCGAAGATGACCCCGGCGGTCAGCGCCGCGAGCAGGATCCCCAGCACAGGGGCGAGCCAGGGCAGGCCGTCGGGATCGGTGTACAGGGCAACCGCGCCGGTGACGGCGTCGACGATGGTGTTGGCCTGCAGCGAGGTGAAGGCGAAGGCGAAGCAGAAGATGAACAGCACCGCGAAGAAGGCGCCGAAGCCGCGCGAGCCGAGGCCGCGGTGGATGTAGAAGGCGGGGCCGCCCTTGTAGGTGTCGTCCGCGCGGGTCTTCCACAGCTGGGCGAGGGTCGACTCGATGAAGCTCGCCGCGCCGGTGAGCACGCACATCACCCACATCCACAGCACCGCGCCGGGGCCGCCGAGGAAGATCGCGCCCGCAACGCCGGAGATGTTGCCGGTTCCCACGCGGGCCGCGGCGGAGACGGAGAAGGCCTGGAAGGCGCTGAGGGACTTCGAGCGCTTCGCGTCGGTGGCGGGGTCCTCGACCTCCTCCTGCACCGGCTTCTGCGCGATCGCGGAGAGCATCGCGGGGATCATCCGCAGCTGCACCACGCCGGTGCGGACCGTGAAGTAGAGGCCGAGGAGGATGACCACGGGCATCCCTGCCCAGGTCCACAGCCAGCCCTCGGCATTGCCGAGGAACTCGTTGAGGGATTCGAGGGGGTTCATGGGCTCGACGGTAGCGGGAGCGGCAGGCGCTCCCCGGGCTATCCACCCGACGGGCCGGGCGCCGGAGTCCTCCATGCCCCCGCGCGCGCGAGGCTCGTGTCCCAGAGCACGGACACGTGATGCACACCACTTCCACCCTCGCCCACCTCGGATCCGCTCGCCGACCTGCATGACAACACCGCAGGTCGCTACACATCGAACGGGGTTGTCGGACAATCCGTGGAGCGGACGCCAGATCGTCACGATTGCGTCACGACACACCGAGGGACCCCCTCCGCGCCCCGACCGAGGGGTCCCGATCGTCGCGTCGCCGGGCTAGCGTGGACGGCGATATGGGCCCGTTGACGACGCACAGCGCAGACCACCCTTCACCCACCGATCAGGCCGAGGGAGACAGCCCCGGCCTTCAGATCCGGCCTCCGTCCCTGGCCGACGGCGCCGCCATGTGGCGCCTGGCCCGCGACAGCGGCACGCTCGATCTGAACACCTCCTACGCCTACCTCCTGCTGGCCCGCGACTTCGCGGCCACCTCCCGCCTCGCAGTGCGGGACGGGGAGGGCGTGGGCTTCGTGCTCGGGTACCTCCGTCCCGCCGCGCCCGAGACGCTCTTCGTCTGGCAGATCGCGGTGGACGCCTCCCAGCGCGGCAAGCAGGTCGCCGGCCGGATGCTCGACGCCCTGCTCGAGGACCTCCCGCAGGTGAGGCGGCTCGAGACCACCATCACGGAGGACAACACCGCCTCGCAGCGGCTCTTCGCCTCCTTCGCCCGCCGTCACGGCGCGAGCGAGGAGATCACCGAGCTGATCACCGAGGAGCACTTCCCGGACGCCGGCCACGGCGCGGAGCTGCTCCACACGATCGGCCCCCTGCACGCCGGGAGCTGAGCTCCCCACCCGTGCCCCACCACCGGGCAGGGGCGCCTCCGCGCGCCCTCCTGCCCTCCGCAGACCACCGCACCACCCCACCCGAGGAGATGGCATGACCACGACCGCCCCGACCGAGACCACCGCGAAGCGCCAGCCGGCCGACCAGGCCGGCGCCCCTGTCGCCGACCCGACCGAGCTCGAGTCCGGCGTCCGCTCCTACTCCCGCGGCTGGCCCGCCGTGTTCACCCACGCCAAGGGCTCCGTGCTGACCGCCGAGGACGGCAAGGAGTACATCGACTTCTTCGCCGGCGCCGGCACCCTGAACTACGGCCACAACCACCCCGAGCTCAAGAAGGTCGTCGTCGACCACTACCTCGAGGACCGTGTGGTGCACGGCCTGGACATGTTCACCGACGTGCGCCGCGAGTTCCTGCAGACCTTCGACGAGAAGATCCTCAGGCCCCGCGGCCTGGACTACAAGGTCGCCTTCCCCGGCCCCGGCGGCACCAACGCGGTCGAGGCCGCGCTGAAGCTGGCCCGCAAGGTCACCGGGCGCGAGTCCGTCGTGAGCTTCACCAACGGCTTCCACGGCATGACCCTCGGCGCGCTGTCCGTCACCGGCAACTCGATGAAGCGCGGCGGCGCCGGCATCCCGCTGGTGCACTCGACCCCGATGCCCTTCGACGACTACTTCGGCCAGGTCGTCCCCGACTTCATGTACCTCGAGCGCCTGCTCACCGACGGCGGCTCCGGGCTGAACAAGCCCGCCGCCGTGATCGTCGAGACGGTGCAGGGCGAGGGCGGCATCAACGCCGCCCGCGCCGAGTGGCTGCGGGGCCTCGCGGACCTGTGCAAGGAGCACGAGATCCTGCTGATCGTCGACGACATCCAGATGGGCTGCGGCCGCACCGGCGGCTTCTTCAGCTTCGAGGAGGCCGGGATCGAGCCCGATATGGTCACCCTGTCGAAGTCGATCAGCGGCTACGGCCACCCGCTCGCGCTCACCCTGATCAAGCCCGAGCTGGACATCTGGGAGCCCGGCGAGCACAACGGCACCTTCCGCGGCTTCGGCCCCGCCTTCGCCACCGCCACCAAGGCCATCGAGCTGTTCTGGAGCGATGACGAGCTGCAGCGGTCCACCGAGGCCAAGGGCGCCTACGTCGAGTCGCGCTTCAACCGGATCGCCGCCCGCCACGCCGACCACGAGCTCGTGGTCAAGGGCCGCGGCCTCGCCCGCGGCCTGCAGATGCCCTCCGGCGAGATCGCCGGCGCGATCGCCGCGCGCTCCTTCGAGGAGGGCCTGCTGGTGGAGACCTCCGGCCCCTCCGACGAGGTCGTGAAGCTGCTGCCCGCGCTCACCATCCCCGAGGAGCTGCTCGAGAAGGGCCTGGACATCATCGAGGCCGCCGTCGACGAGGCCCTCGCCGCCGCCTGAGGCTCCACAGCCCGAGGCGCCACAGCCCGAGGCACCACGAGCCCGAGGCGTCGGGACCCGTGGGTCCGGAGTCCCGAAGACCCCGGACTCGACGGCCCCGCACCCGGCCGCCTCGGCCCCGTCGGCCCGTCGCCTCGCGCGTCGGGCCGACGCCCGCGGGTCGCCCTGCGCGCCCGCGGACCACGACCAGAAGATCCCCACCGGAAGGACCACGAAACATGCTCGTTCGCACTCTCGCCGAGATCGAGGACACCGACGCCGACGTGAAGTCGGAGAACTGGCGCTCCAAGCGCATCATCCTGGCCAAGGAGGGCGTGGGCTTCTCCGTCCACGAGACCACCCTCTACGCCGGCACCGAGAGCTTCTTCTGGTACGCCAACCACATCGAGGCCGTCTTCATCACGCAGGGCGAGGGAACCATCGAGGACCTCGCCACCGGTGAGATCCACGAGCTGGCCCCCGGCACGCTGTACCTGCTCAACGACCACGACAAGCACAAGGTGCGCCCCCGCACCGAGATCAAGTGCGTGTGCGTGTTCAACCCGCCCGTGACCGGGCGCGAGGTGCACGACGAGAACGGCGTGTACCCGCTGATCACCGAGGACGCCTGAGCGTCCCGCCCGCGCAGCCCCTGGGCTGAACGGCCGACGGGCCCGGCAGGAGCACTGCTCCTGCCGGGCCCGTCGTGCATCCCCGGGGCGCGGCCTCGCCGGCCGTGGGCCGCTGGGCGGGCGTCCGCATCGGACGCGTCGGTGCTGTGCGGGCGCGCCGGTCCGGCTCAGTCGCGGCCGCGACGCACGAGCAGGATGATCACGCCGACCATCAGCAGCAGGAAGCCGAGCACGCCGCCGCCGATGGCCAGGAGGATCCCGCCGAGGCCTGCGAAGATGCCGCCGATCGAGACGGGCGGGCCGACCATCACGGGCGTGCCGCCGCAGTCGATCGTGTAGTCGCCGGCCTCCTCCGCGGTGAAGGAGTCGAAGGAGACCCACTCCCGTCCCTCGTCGCCGAAGCCGCTGGTCTGGATGGTGCCCTCGCCGACGGAGGGGCCGTCGATCGTGCACTGCGGAGCGGGTGTGCCCTCCTCGGAGTACAGCTGCACCGTCTCGTCGGCCTCGGCGGTGTAGGTGCCGGAGCCGTTCTCGAGGATCTGGTACTTCTCGGCGCCGCCGGCGACCTGGCCGAATCCGATCACGGCCGTCACGATCCCGATCACGAGGCTGAGCCCGATGATCACGGCGCCGAGGATGATCAGGACCTTGGGCGCCTTCGACGGCTTCTTCGCCGGAGCGGCCGCAGGCTGGTTCCAGCCGCCGGGCTGGGGCGCGCCGCCGCCGGCCGGGGGCATGCCGCCGCCGGGCTGCGCACCGGCCTGTCCCCATCCGCTCCCGGGCTGCGGGCCGGACTGGTTCCACCCGCCGCTGGGCGGCGGGGCGAGCGGTCCGGAGGATGAGGGCGGCTGAGTCACGGGGTGCTCCTGGAGGGATCGCGCAGTGGGACGGTCACGAGGAGCGGATACCGACCCCGACGACACCGACAGGCTATCCGGCGGACGCCGCGGCCGGCAGGCACATCCGACAGGCACCTGCCGTGGCCGGCACGCCTAGACTCGCCTCCATGACCTCTCCCCTCGTCCTCGCCGCCGATGTCGAGACCGAGCTGGTGGAGAAGAAGTCCCGCTTCCTCACCCGGCTGCACGGGGTCAGCGAGGTCGGGCAGGCCGACGCCCTGCTGCGCGCCGCCCGCGCCGAGCATCCGGGCGCCCGCCACCACTGCACCGCCCTCGTGCTCGAGGAGACGGCCGAGCGGGCCGAGGTCCACCGCAGCAACGACGACGGGGAGCCCTCCGGCACCGCAGGCATGCCGATGCTGCAGTCGCTGCTGCACGCGGACCTGGTGGACGTCTTCGCGATCGTGATCCGCTACTTCGGCGGGGTGAAGCTCGGGGCGGGCGGGCTGGTGCGCGCCTACACCGCCGGCGTCGAGCAGGCCGTCGCCGCGGCGACGCTGCTGCGGCGCACGGAGCTGCTGGAGGCACGGATCGAGGTGCCGCCGGCCGAGGCGGGGATCGCGGAGAACGCGGTGCGCATCTGGGCCGCCGCCCGCGGCGCGGCGGTCGAGCCCACCGCGTACGGGGCGCGCACGGCGCTGCTCACCGTGCTCGTGGACCCCTCGGCCCTCGAGGCCCTGCGCGAGGACACGGCCCGCTGGTCCGCGGGGCGACGCACGGTGGAGGTCACCGGCCGTCGCACGGCCGACGTGCCACTGTGACGACCTCCCGCCGGGCGGCTCAGATGTCGTCCTCGAGCGCGGGGCCACCCTCGTTCTCCCAGTTCTCGATGCGCTTGACGGTGCGAGGGTTGAACTTCCGGCGCACGCCGTGGCCGACGCCGGCCTCGTCGTCGGCCGGGAGGAACTCGACGCCGAGCTCCTCGAGGCCCGCGCGCAGGATCTCCTGGCGCTCCTCGTCGAGGTCCTGGCGGCCACGCTCGAAGCCGAGGACGTCCTCGGCCTCCAGTCCCGTGCGCGCCGCGAGCACGGCGGCGGAGACCTGGGCGAGAGCGCGACCGGCGCGTGCGAGATCGGCGGTGATCAGCGGGGATGCGGTGGCCTGTGGGTCGGTGGAGGTCATGCCCTCAGCCTCGCCCATCGGTGCGGGGATTTCCAGCGTTCCCCTCCACGAACGGCGCCGCGCCGCCCCGGGTTCCCGGGACGGCGCGGCGGAGGTAGGGCGCGGACAGGCCGCGCCCCCAGGGATCAGGCGCGGTTCTTGGTCGCGAGTCCGTAGATCACCATGACGACGATCGCGCCGATCACGGCGAGCAGGATCGTGCCGATGCTCCACGGGTTGCTCATGATTCCCGAGATGCCGTCGCCGCCGAAGAGGCTGCCGATGAAGCCGCCGACGATCGCGCCGATGACGCCGAGGACGATGGTCTTGCCAATGCCCATGCCCTGCTTGCCGGGCATGACGGCGCGGGCGAGGAGCCCGATGATCGCGCCGATGATCAGCCAGGAGATGATCAGACCGATGAGTCCCATGGTGAAACTCCTTGAGATCGGGGAAGGGTGTGCGTATCCAATGTAACGCTCTGTGCGTTCATGTCCCGGCATTCGCGACCGACCCGTCGGTCGGAGCGGTGATCCGGTACTGCCTTCCCGGTCCGGCCGCCTCCCATGAATCGTCCCCTGCCGCCCGGCGCCTCCGCTGGTCCGCGCGCGTCCGCCCCTCCGCAGAGGGAGCGTTGCGGGATCGGAGAGGGAACACCGCGGGATCACGGCGGGAACGG
Source organism: Brachybacterium sp. SW0106-09 (assembly GCF_001293905.1). Lineage (NCBI taxonomy): Bacteria > Bacillati > Actinomycetota > Actinomycetes > Micrococcales > Dermabacteraceae > Brachybacterium > Brachybacterium sp. SW0106-09. The sequence goes on along the minus strand of NZ_BCAK01000011.1, from coordinate 84,803 downwards.
ACGGGGAACAGCGCGGGAACGACGCCGAGGCGGGACCGGGGCGAGCGCGCGACGGCGCCGGGACAGGACCGGTCGCGAACAGGGGCGATGCGTGCGAGTCACCTCGTCCACGCAGGTCACAGGGCGCCCGAGGTCTCCTCGCCCCGCCTGGTCACGTCCCCCGGTCCGACAGGTCGGTAGGGGACAATCAGGGCGTGACAGACCCTCACCCCGCCCTCCTCCCTGCGCTCCTCGCCGGGGACCGCGCCCCGGCGCCCAGCACGCTCGTCGAGATCTTCCGCCGCGTCGTGGAGGCGCACGGCGACGCGCCCGCCGTCCACGCGGGCGCCGAGGTCCTCTCCTACACGGCGCTCGAGGAGGCGGCCTCCGAGGTCGCCGGCCGTCTCGCCGCGATCGGCACCGGGCCCGGCACGAAGATCGGGGTGCGGGTCAGCTCCGGCACCACCGACCTGTACGTCGCGATCCTCGGGATCCTGCTGGCCGGCGCGGCCTACGTCCCGGTCGACGCCGACGACCCCGACGAGCGCGCCCGCGTCGTCTTCGAGGAGTCCGCGGCCCTCGCCGTCATCGGCGACGACCTCGTCATCACCCCCACCGGGGCCGGGACCGCACAGGTCCCCGCCGGCGCGTCCGCCGCGCCGCGGGATCCCTCCCCCGGCGACGACGCCTGGGTCATCTTCACCTCCGGCTCCACCGGCAGGCCCAAGGGCGTCGCCGTCTCCCACCGCAGCGCCGCCGCCTTCGTCGAGGCCGAGTCGCAGATGTTCCTGCAGCAGGCGCCGATCGGGCCGGGCGACCGGGTGATGGCGGGACTGTCGGTCGCCTTCGACGCGAGCTGCGAGGAGATGTGGCTGGCCTGGGCGTACGGCGCCTGCCTGGTGCCCGCGCCGCGCTCGCTCGTGCGCTCCGGCGTGGACGTCGGCCCCTGGCTCGAGGCGAACCGGATCTCGATCGTCTCCACCGTCCCCACCCTCGTCTCCCTGTGGCCCGACTCGGCGCTGCGCGAGGTGCGGCTGCTGATCATGGGCGGCGAGGCCTGCCCGCCCGAGCTCGCCGCCCGCCTCCAGGCCCCCGGCCGCGAGGTGTGGAACACCTACGGCCCCACCGAGGCGACCGTCGTCGCCTGCGGCGCGATGCTCGACGGCACCGCGCCGGTGCGGATCGGCCTGCCCCTGGACGGCTGGGACCTCGCCGTCGTGGACGGCGAGGGGAACCCCGCCGCCCCCGGCGAGAGCGGCGAGCTGATCATCGGCGGCGTGGGCCTGGCCCGCTATCTCGACCCGGTCAAGGACGCCGAGAAGTACGCGCCCATGCCCACGCTCGGCTGGGAGCGCGCCTACCGCTCCGGCGACATCGTGGTCAACGATCCCGACGGGCTCCTCTTCGCCGGCCGCGCCGACGACCAGATCAAGCTCGGCGGGCGCCGCATCGAGCTCGGCGAGATCGATGACCAGCTGCTGCGCCTGCCCGGCGTGGTCGGCGCCGCGACCGCCGTGCGCTCCAGCCGCTCGGGCAACAAGCTCCTGGTCGGCTACCTGACCGTCGAGGACTCCTACGACGCCGAGATCGCCCGCGGCCTGCTGCGCCGGCGGATGCCCGCCGCGCTCGTGCCGCGCCTGGCCGTCGTCGAGGACCTCCCCACCCGCACCTCCGGCAAGATCGACCGCGACGCGCTGCCCTGGCCGCTGCCCGGCTCCTCCGAGCGCAGCGCCGAGCTCTCCGGCACCGCCGCCTGGATCGCGGAGATCTGGGCCGACGTGCTCGGCGCCGAGGTCACCTCCGTGGGGGACGACTTCTTCGACCTCGGCGGCGGCTCCCTCACCGCCGCGCAGGTGGTCAGCCGGCTGCGCGAGCAGCATCCCGAGCTGACCGTCGGCGACGTGTACCAGCAGTCCTCCGTCGCGGCGCTCGCCGCGCACCTGGACGCGATGGGCTCAACCGCCGTGCGCAGCGACCGCACCGTCGCCCCGCTGCGCCGCCGCACCCAGCTCGCCCAGCTGCTGGCGCTGTTGCCGCTGCGCGGCCTCGCCGCGCTGCGCGGCATCACCTGGCTGATGCTCGTCTCCACCGTGCTCGCCGCGGTCACGGACGTGCCGTGGATCATCGCCTTCCCGCTGTGGCTGGTGGTCCCGATGACGATCGTGCTCGTCCCGCCCCCGGGACGGATGGCCCTCGCCGCCCTCCTCGCACGGCTGCTGCTGCGCGGCGTCACCCCCGGCACCCATCCCCGCGGCGGGAGGGTGCATCTCGCGCTGTGGATCGCCGAGCACGTCCAGGACGAGCTCGGGGCGACCTCCCTCTCCGGCGCCGTGTGGTTCCCCTGGTACGCACGGCTGCTCGGCGTGAAGCTGGGCAAGGGCGCGGACCTGCACGCCCTGCCGCCCGTCACCGGGATGCTCGAGATCGGGGACGGCGCCTCGATCGAGCCCGAGGTGGACCTGGCCGGCTACTGGATCGACGGGGACATGCTGCGCATCGGCCCCGTCCGCATCGGCAAGCGGGCCCGCATCGGCGCCCGCAGCACCCTCGGCCCCGGTGCCCGCATCGGGAAGGACGCCGAGGTCGCGCCCGGCTCGGCCGTGCTCGGGAAGGTGCCGGCCGGCGAGTTCTGGTCCGGCTCCCCCGCCGCACCCCGCGGCGCGGCGCGCGGCCCCTGGTCCGACGAGGCGCCGCCGCGCAGGCCGCAGTGGGAGATCGTCTACGGGGCGCTGTCCCTGCTGATCGCCGCGCTGCCCGGCCTCGGCGTGCTGGTGGGCGGGGCGGTGCTGCTCCCCGCCCTGCGCGGCGCGGACGGCTTCGGGCAGGCCGTGCTCGCGGCCCTGCCGTGGCTGCCGCTCGCGGCGCTCGCCGGCTTCGCGGCCGTGGCGCTCGCGGTGCTGGTGCTCACCCGCCTGCTCGCCCTCGCCATCTCCCCCGGGCACCATCCGATGCGCTCGGCGGCGGGCGTGTCGATCTGGGCGACGCTGCGCCTGCTGGACGAGGCCCGCACCTGGCTGTTCCCGCTGTACGCCGGCGGGCTCACCCCGATGTGGATGCGGATGCTCGGTGCGAAGGTCGGCCGCGGCTCGGAGATCTCCACCGCCCTGCTCATCCCGAGCCTCGTCACCGTCGGCGACCACTCCTTCCTCGCCGACGACACGCTGGTGGGGCCCTACGAGCTCGGCGGCGGCTGGATCCGCGTGGAGCGGGTGAAGGTCGGCAAGCGCGCCTTCGTCGGCAACTCCGGCATGCTCGCCGCGGGCCGCAAGGTGCCCAAGCAGTCCCTGGTCGCGGTGCTCTCCGCCGCCCCGCGCCGCAAGTCCGCGAAGTCCGGCACCTCCTATCTCGGCTCCCCGCCGAGGACGCTGCGCCGCGCCGAGGAGGAGCACGACTCCGCCCTCACCTACGACCCGCCGAAGCACCTGCTGGTCCAGCGCGGCCTGGTCGAGACCGCGCGCCTGGTGCCGCTGCTGATCGCGCTGCTGCTGCCGGTGGCGGTCTGGGGCGCGGTGTACGCGCTGCTGCTGCGCGGCGGTCTCGGGATCCTGCTCGCCGTCCTGCTCGGCGGGGTGGTGCTGCTGGTGGCCGGCATCGTCGCCGCGACGATCACCGTGATCGCGAAGTGGCTGATCATCGGCCGGCACCGCCCGGGCGAGCACGCCCTGTTCACCGCCTACGTGTGGCGCTCCGAGCTCGCCGACACCTTCACCGAGGTGCTCGCCGCACCGTGGTTCGCGACCTCGACCGCCGGCACCGTGGTGCTGAACCTGTGGCTGCGGGCGCTGGGCGCGAAGGTCGGCGCGGGCGTGTGGTGCGACTCGTACTGGCTGCCGGAGACGGACCTGGTCACCCTCGGTGACGGCGCGACCGTGAACCGCGGCTGCGTGGTCCAGACCCACCTGTTCCAGGACCGCGTGCTGAGCATGGACGCCGTGGCCCTCGGCGAGGGTGCGACCCTGGGGCCGGGCAGCGTGATCCTGCCCGCCGCGGAGATCGACCGCCATGCGACCGTCGGCCCCGTGTCCCTGGTGATGCGCGGCGAGCGCGTGCCGCCCGGGACCCGCTGGACCGGCAACCCGATCGGCCCCTGGGCCGACGACGACGCCCCGCTGAACGGCACCGCCGACGAGCACGCCGATGAGCACGACGACGAGGACGACGCGCGCGAGCGCGAGCACATGGAGGAGCGCGCATGAGCACCACCCGGCCGGGCAGCGACCCCTATCTCCCGGGGCACGGCGACGCCTCCTACTCCGTGCAGCGGTACGCGCTCGACCTCGCCTACAAGGTCGAGACGAACCGCCTGGACGGCACCGCGACCCTGAGCTGCCAGGTGCACGAGGACACCGGCGCGCTGCACCTGGACCTCTACGGCCTGCAGGTCTCCTCCGTGAAGCTCGACGGGAAGCCGATCAAGCACAGCCACCACGGCGGCGACCTCACCCTGAAGTCCTCGTTCACCGCGGGGCAGGAGGCCACTGTCGAGGTGCGCTACGGCGGCAAGCCGCGCCCGGTCCGCTCGCGCCTGCACGGGCCGACCGGCTGGGAGGAGCTGGAGGACGGGGTGATCGTCGCCGCCCAGCCGCACGGCGCCCCCTCCTGGTTCCCCTGCAACGACCGCCCCGACGACAAGGCCGTCTACGAGATCAGCCTGGCCGCGAACCCCGCCTATCACGTCGCCGTCTCCGGCGAGCTGGAGGGCAAGCGCCGCAAGGGCAACGCCACCACCTGGAGCTACCGCCAGGACGTGCCGATGCCGACCTATCTCGCCACGGTCCAGATCGGCCGGTACACCGAGGTGCCGCACCGTGGGGCGTCGGTGCCGGTGCGCTCCCTGGTGCCCGCCGGGGTGGGCGCGAAGGAGCTCGCGCCGGGCTTCGCCCGGCAGCCCGAGATGCTCGAGCTGTTCACGCGCCTGTACGGCCCCTACCCCTTCCCCTCCTACACCGCGGTGATCACCGAGGACGAGCTGGAGATCCCGCTGGAGTCGCAGGCGCTGTCCACCTTCGGCCGCAACCACCTGGCCGAGGACTGGGAGGCGGAGCGGCTGATCGCCCATGAGCTGTCCCACCAGTGGTTCGGCAACGCCGTGACCCTCGAGCGGTGGCAGGACATCTGGCTGCACGAGGGATTCGCCTGCTACAGCGAATGGCTGTGGGCGGAGGAGACCGGCCGCTCCACCGTCGAGGAGGAGGCTCGCCACCACCACGCGGCGCTCGCCGAGCTGCCCGAGGACCTGCTGGTCGCCGATCCCGGTCCGGAGCTGATGTTCGACGACCGGCTGTACAAGCGCGGCGCCCTGACCCTGCACGCCCTGCGCCGCCGCGTGGGCGACGAGACGTTCTTCCCGCTGATCCGTTCGTGGCTGGCGCAGAACCTCGGCGGCTCGGTGACCACCGAGATGTTCGAGGAGCATGCCGCGCGCGAGAGCGGCGAGGACCTCACGGACCTGTTCGCCGCGTGGCTCCACGACGAGGAGCTGCCGGACCTCACCGATCAGCCGGTCTCCCGCGAGCCCACCCATCGGGGGCTGCGGGCCCTGTTCTCGCGCGGTTGACGGCCGGGCTCTCCGGCCGACGGGCACGGCGAGGTCGGCGGTCGCGCGGGCGAGGCCGCGTCGGCGCGGCCTCGCCCGCGCCGACGGCTCCGGCGCGGTCAGCTCTGCGACAGCGCCACCAGGATCACGAACCCGTCGGGCGCCTCGGCCTCGCGCAGATCATGCTCCGCAAGGCGCACCTCGGGCATCGGGGTGCGCAACCCGGTGCCGAGGAGCTTGAGCACCGCCTCCTTGCCGGCCCAGAGCCGGGCCCGGTCCTCGGCGGTGCGGTCCTGGCCGACCTCCGCCGGGTGCAGCACGAGCGAGGGATCCCAGCCGCGGTCGACCGCCGCGGCCTCCTCGAGGTCCACCCCGATCCCGCCGCCGACGCGCACGGCGGTGAGCAGGTGCGGGCCCGAGCGGGAGAGGCTCACGCCGAGCACCGGACGCGTGCTCGTGGCAGCGCCTCGCCCTGCGGTCGCCCGTCCGTCGGCTCTGCCCCGGGTCCCCGCGCCCCCGTCAGCCCCGCCCGGGGTCTCCGCGCCCCCGTCGGCCGTGCCGACGACCCGCGCCCAGGGCCGGCCGTGGGAGACCGCGCCGCAGGCCGGGCAGTGCCGTCCCACCCGGATCTCGTCGGGCTGCACGCCCACCACGTCGGCGACGTGGGCGGCGAGGGCGCGATCAGCGTCGGCCGTGACGGGGTGGAGACGCAGCAGGTCGGCGGGGAGACCGGCGCTCACGGCAGGTCCACGTACCAGTCGGGCACGGACTTCAGCGGCGCGAGATCGCGCGGCGGGGCGCCGACGAGCGCCGTCAGCACCGCGAAGGACATCCGGCGGTGGAGCTCGGCGAACTCCTCTAGCGAGGACTGCTCCCGCAGCGGCACGAGCCAGCGCCAGGTCGTCGCCGGGTACTCCCGCACCGCGATCGGGTCGCGCACGATCGCGAGGCCCCGCCCGTGCGGATCGACGGTCCGGAACAGGGCGTGCAGCAGCGGGTCGAGGTCGCCGTCCGCGATGGGCACGTCCGTCGGCCCTCCGAGCGCGCTCGCCGCGTCGATCCGGAGCAGCCCCTCCCCCGTCGTCGCGTCCCAGCGCTCGGTGCGGATCGAGTAGACCGCGCCGCGGGCCTCGTGCTCGGCCATGAGCACCCTGGCGATCAGCTCCGCACAGCCGGTCACCTCGGCCGCGTCCGCGCCGGGTCCGGGCAGGCGCACCGCGACCACGCCGTCCAGGCGCCCGCGCTGCGCGAGGGCCTGACGGGGCACGACGTTCCCGTGGTGCAGCAGGGCGTAGTAGGGCACGGCGAGCGCGGCGGCCGTCGCCCGGCCGGTCCGCTCCCGCCGGGCGAGCTCCCCCGCGTCGCGGCGCAGCACGAGCCCGAAGCGCAGCGCGAGGTGCTCGCGCTGCTGGAGCTCGGTGGGGTGCCGACGGGAGGCCACGGCCCCAGCGTAGGCGGACAGCAGGAGGCCCGGAGAGGCAGCGTGCTGCGTCTCCGGGCCTCCGAGGCGAATGGGGCTCAGAAGTCCCAGTCGTCGTCCTCGGTCTCGACGGCCTTGCCCATGACGTAGCTCGAGCCGGAGCCGGAGAAGAAGTCGTGGTTCTCGTCCGCGTTCGGGGAGAGCGAGGCGAGGATCGCGGGGTTCACCTCGACCTGGTCCTGCGGGAACAGCGCCTCGTAGCCGAGGTTCATCAGCGCCTTGTTCGCGTTGTAGCGCAGGAAGGTCTTGACCTCCTCGGTCCAGCCGACCGGGTCGTAGAGGTCCTCGGTGTACTCCTCCTCGTTGTCGTACAGCTCCATGAGCAGCGAGAAGGTGTACTCCTTCAGCTCCGCCTGGCGGGCGGCGTCGGCCTTCTCCACGGCCTTCTGGAACTTGTAGCCGATGTAGTAGCCGTGCACGGCCTCGTCGCGGATGATCAGGCGGATGATGTCCGCCGTGTTCGTCAGCTCGCCGCGGCTGGAGTAGTGCATCGGCAGGTAGAAGCCGGAGTAGAACAGGAAGGACTCCAGCAGGGTCGAGGCGACCTTGCGCTTCTCCGGGTCGTCGCCCTGGTAGTAGTCCATGACGATGTTCGCCTTCTTCTGCAGCGGCTCGTTGAACTCGCTCCAGCGGAAGGCCTCGTCGATCTGCTTGGTGTTCGACAGCGTCGAGAAGATCTGGGAGTACGACTTCGCGTGCACCGACTCCATGAACGCGATGTTGGTGTACACCGCCTCCTCGTGGGGCGTGATCGCGTCGGGGATCAGGGAGACCGCGCCCACGGTGCCCTGCACCGTGTCCAGCAGGGTCAGGCCCGTGAACACGCGCATCACCAGCTGCTGCTCGGACTCGGGCAGCCGGTTCCAGGACTGGACGTCGTTGGACAGCGGCACCTTCTCGGGAAGCCAGAAGTTGCCGGTCAGGCGGTCCCAGACCTCCTGGTCCTTCGGGTCCGGGATCCGGTTCCAGTTGATCGCCTGGACCGTCGTCTTCAGGTGGTCGTTCACCGCAGCCTCACTGCTCCTCAGGGGTCGTCGTCGGGTGCTCTCCAGTCTAGGCATCGAAGGCTCGCACGGGGCTCTCCGGCCCGCCGCGGAGAGGTGCTTCCCACCACCGATCGAGAGCCCGATCCATGACTTTCGTCGTGGGGCGTGCGGGCGCTGGCGCACTAGCGTGACGGGCACGACGTCCGCCGCTCCGGAAGGCCCTGCCGTGACCTCCGCTCCCGTCTCCGCGCACGCTCCCGACCCCTCGTCCGCATCGGCCCCTGCGGTCGCGCCGCCCCGATCCCTCGCCCCCGATGTCGCGCGCGGGCTGATGCTCGCGCTGATCGCGGTGGCCAACGTCTCCTGGTACCTGTGGCGCTCCTCGGAGTCCGTCGGCGGCACCCCGCACATCCCGGCCGACGGGCCGCTGGACTCGATCGCGCAGGCGGTGATGACGGTCGCGGTGGACCACCGGGCGATGCCGCTGTTCGCGTTCCTGTTCGGCTACGGGATGGTGCAGTTCTACCGATCGAGGATCGACCGCGGCCTCGCCCCCGGCGCGGTGCGGGTGATGATGCGCCGCCGCCACTGGGCGATGCTGCTGCTCGGGGCGCTGCACGCTGCGCTGCTGTTCTACGGCGACATCCTCGGGGTGTACGCGGTCAGCGCGCTGGTGCTGGTGTGGTGGTTCTTCGGCCGGCGCTCCCGCACCCTGCGCATCTGGGTGATCGTGCTCGCGGCGGTGATGGCGCTGTTCGCGCTGTTCAGCATGCTCAGCGGCGTGGCGCTGACGTACTTCGTGCCGGCCGAGGTGACTGCCGAGATGGCGGCGACGGACATGGGCACCGGCTTCGTCCGCCCCGTCGCCTACGACACTCCCTATCTCGTCTCGATGCTGTACCGGCTCGGGCTGTGGGCGGTGTCGCTGCCCTTCGCAGCGCTGATGGGAGCTCCGCTGCCGATCCTGCTGGGCTGGCTCGCGGCCCGCCGACGGATCCTCGACGAGCCGTGGCGTCACGTGCGCCTGCTTCGGCGCACCGCGGTGATCGGCATCGCGATCGGCTGGCTCGGCGGCGTGCCGGAAGCTCTCGCGATCCTCGGCCTCTACGAGCTGCCCGCCGCGGCGCCGTGGATGCTGACGGGGCTCACCTCGCTCACCGGCATCGCCTGCGGGATCGGATACGCGGCCCTGTTCGGGCTGCTCGCGCTCCGCCTCGAGGGGAGGACGGCCGTCGACGAGGCGCATCGACCCGACCCGTCGGCCGACCGGGACCTCTCCCCCGCCGAGCGCGCCTACGGCGTGCCCCGCGCGGAGGCCGCCCCGGCCCGCACCCGCGAGCCCGGCGCGGTCGAGCGGACCCTCGCCGCGGTCGGGCAGCGCTCCCTGACCTTCTACCTGTTCCAGTCGCTGCTGCTCGCGCCGCTGATGGCCGCCTGGGGCCTCGGGCTCGGCGGGACGCTCTCGACCGCCCCGTCGATCGCGATCGCCTTCGCGGTGTGGCTGGTGTCGCTGCCGATCGCGGCCTGGATGGGCGCGCGCGGGATGCGCGGCCCGGCGGAGAAGCTGCTGCGCCGGATGACCTACGGGAAGATCGACCAGACGCCGGCGACGCGCTGAGCCCGTCGCAGACCACCGAGTGCTGCCTCCGGACCGTCACCGAGGCGCGATGACGGTCCACATGCAGCACTCGGCGGCCTGATCTCCCCCCGATTCCCGCGTCGGCCGACTCACCCCTTGCCGGAAGCCTCAGCCAAGCGCTCCAGCATGAGCCCCGCCTGCAGTCGGCGCTCGTCGAGCTCATGGTCCAGGTACGGCCGCACCATATCGTCGAGGCCGACGGGGAGCGCGTCGGGTGGGAGGCGCCGGGCGCGGCGCATGATCTGCGGGGCGACGGCGGGGTCTTCGAGCTCAACCAGGGCGAGCTCGAGCAGCTCCCGAGAGAGGGCATGGGGCTATCTGCTGGAGTCGGCGACCGTGCTGCCCCCGGTGTCGGATCCGGCGCTCGAGGCAGCTCCGCCGCGGGCCGTCCAGCTCGTCCGCCGCCGGGTCGACGGCGACCGCCGAGCAGTCCTCCTGCAGGTGCGCGGTCGCTATCTGATCGTGTCCGAGGAAGGCAGTGGGCGCTTCATCGGGGCAGATCCGACCGACGCAGCGCGTGACGTGTTGCGGCCCCTCCTCACCGTGCGCGGATGAGTTCCCGGTCACGACGTCGCGGCGGACGCAGCCACGCAGGATAGATCCACAGCGGAAGCACGGAGCGGTAGCCGATCACGAGGAGCACCACGACCCAGATCAGCACTTCGAGGACCACTGCGGCAGGCACCAGGGCCGATGTCGTCGTCTCACGCAGCAATTCGACGGAGGCGAGCCCCACCACCCCGCCGGCCACGAAGATGGTCTGCGTGCACAGCGGCAGCAGCACGAGCACCGTGGTCTCCGCGTAGGCGAATCCTCGGCCCGGCCCCACGCCGTGAGTGTCGACCCAGGCGCGGAAGACCCGTCCTCGACCGGCACGGCACAGCATCGCGAGGACTGCGAGGGCACCGCCGAGGAGGAACAGTGCCAGCGCGATCAGGGCGAGCGAGAGATCCATGCCGGCATCCTCCCATCACCGCATGGGGACCTCTCCCCATGTCGTCCTCGCCCTGCACCGGATTCCGTCGACGTGACCAGTCGAACCATGCGTGCCGGACGGGTGGAGCAGCCATGACCGTATTCCAGGGGATGAACACTGCCGAGGTCACCGACCTCGCCGGCCGATTCACCGAGCGCGCAGAATCCCTCAGCACTCTTCTCGAGTCGCTCTCCACGCGGGTCGGCGCAGTCCTCGGCACGGACTGGATCGGACCTGATGCGGAGGGCTTCGCCACCGCCTTCGACTCGTCGGTCCGCGGTCAGCTCACCACCGCCGCCGAGTCGCTGAGGACCCGCGGCGGGGATCTCGACGCCCACGTCGAGGAGCAGGAAGACGCCTCCGCCCCTGCGGGGTCACAAGGTGGTTCTGAGCCCGCGGCGCCGACCGGGGGCCCGGCCCCCATGGAAGCAGGCATGTCATCTGCCGCCTCGTTCCTGGGCGCCGACTGGGGTGATGTCTCGTTCGGGGAGTTCTGGCAGAACCTGAAGGAGAACATCGGGATCGACGGCGCCGACAGCGCTGGGGGACTCATCGGCCTCGCGCACAGCTTCGCCAAGAACTTCGGCGAGTTCGCCATGGGAAAGGGCAGCGTCCCCGCATCATCCCCGTGATCGGAGACATCTTCACGGGCGTGACGGCCGGTATCGATCGCTGGCACGATGACGCGACGCGGACCGATCTCTCGACCGGGGAGAGGGTCTCGCGGGCCATCCTCGACGGAGGCGTGAACTTCGTCGGCTCGTTCGCCGGAAGCTTCGTCGGCGGGATGGCCGGCACTTCGATCGGCACCGGGGTCGGTGGACTGTTCGGCGGCGGCGGCGGAGCGGCGGCGGGGGCACCTGCAGGCGGTGTCGGCGCAGTTCCCGGCGCGGCGGCCGGTGGTGTCACCGGAGCAGGCGTCGGCGGCGTCGTCGGCGGCATCACCGGAGACCTGGTCGGCAGCTATGTCGGGGCGACCCTTGCCGACTCCGCGATCGACACGTTCCTGGACTGACGCCGCACCCGCCGGGCATGACGAACGGCCCGCCCCCGGATCTCTCCGGGAGCGGGCCGTGTGCCGCGGGTCAGGCCGTCACAGCATGCAGCTGACGCAGCCCTCGACCTCGGTGCCCTCGATCGCCATCTGGCGCAGGCGGATGTAGTACAGGGTCTTGATGCCCTTGCGCCAGGCGTAGATCTGCGCCCGGTTGACGTCGCGCGTGGTGGCGGTGTCCTTGAAGAACAGCGTCAGCGACAGGCCCTGGTCCACGTGCTGCGTGGCCGCGGCGTAGGTGTCGATGATCTTCTCGTAGCCGATCTCGTACGCGTCCTCGTAGTACTCGAGGTTGTCGTTGGTCATGTACGGCGCGGGGTAGTACACCCGGCCGATCTTGCCCTCCTTGCGGATCTCGATCTTGGAGACGATCGGGTGGATCGAGGAGGTGGAGTGGTTGATGTACGAGATCGAGCCGGTGGGCGGCACGGCCTGCAGGTAGGCGTTGTACATCCCGTGCTCGGCGACCTCGGCCTGCAGCTGCTTCCAGTCGTCCTGGGTGGGCAGGTGCACGTTCGAGTTCGCGAACAGCTCGCGGACCTTGTCGGTCGCCGGCTCCCACACCTGCTCGGTGTACTTCTGGAAGTACTCGCCGGTGGCGTACTTCGAGTTCTCGAAGTCGTAGAACTTCTCCTGGCGCTCCTTCGCGAGTCTCATCGACGCGAGGATCGCGTGATAGGTGACCGCGTAGAAGTACATGTTGGTGAAGTCGATGCCCTCCTCCGAGCCGTAGAACACCCGCTCCCGGGCGAGATAGCCGTGGAGGTTCATCTGGCCGAGGCCGATGGCGTGGGACTTCCGGTTGCCCTCGGCGATCGTGGGCACGGACTCGATGTCGGAGGTGTCCGAGACCGCGGTGAGGCCGCGGATCGCGGTCTCGATGGTCTGGGCGAAGTCCGGGGAGTCCATCGCCTTGGCGATGTTCAGCGAGCCGAGGTTGCAGGAGATGTCCCGGCCCATCTCGTCGTACGTGAGGTCGACGTTCATGGTGGAGGGCGTGGAGACCTGCAGGATCTCGGAGCACAGGTTCGAGTGGGTCACCTTGCCGGCGATGGGGTTCGCACGGTTCACGGTGTCCTCGAACATGATGTACGGGTAGCCGGACTCGAACTGGATCTCGGCGAGGACCTGGAAGAAGTCGCGGGCCTTGATCTTCTTCTTCGAGATGCGGGGGTTGTCCACCATCTCGTGGTAGACCTCCGAGACGTTCACGTCCGCGAAGGGCTTGCCGTACTCGCGCTCCACGTCGTACGGGGAGAACAGGTACATCGGCTCGTTGTTCTTCGCGAGCTCGAAGGTGATGTCGGGGATCACGACGCCGAGGGACAGGGTCTTGATGCGGATCTTCTCGTCGGCGTTCTCGCGCTTGGTGTCCAGGAAGCGCAGGATGTCGGGGTGGTGGGCGTTGAGGTACACCGCACCGGCGCCCTGACGCGCGCCGAGCTGGTTGGCGTAGGAGAAGGAGTCCTCGAGCAGCTTCATGACGGGGATGACGCCGCTGGACTGGTTCTCGATGTGCTTGATCGGCGCACCGTACTCGCGCAGGTTGCTCAGCAGCAGCGCGACACCGCCGCCGCGCTTGGACAGCTGCAGCGCGGAGTTGATGGAGCGGCCGATGGACTCCATGTTGTCCTCGATGCGCAGCAGGAAGCACGAGACGAGCTCGCCGCGCTGGGCCTTGCCGGCGTTGAGGAAGGTGGGGGTGGCCGGCTGGAAGCGGCCGTCGAGGATCTCGTCGACGAGGTTGCGGGCGAGCTGCTCGTCGCCGCGCGCGAGGGTCAGGGCGACCATCACCACGCGGTCCTCGAAACGCTCGAGGTACCGCTTGCCGTCGAAGGTCTTCAGCGTGTACGAGGTGTAGTACTTGAACGCGCCGAGGAAGGTGGGGAAGCGGAACTTCTTCGCGAAGGCCTGCTCGGAGAGCGACTCGATGAAGGAGAACTCGTACTGCTCGAGCACCTCCGGCTCGTAGTAGTCGTTCTCGACGAGGTAGTCCATCTTCTCGCGCAGCGAGTGGAAGAACACCGTGTTGGGGTTCACGTGCTGCAGGAAGTACTCCCGCGCGGCCTCGCGGTCCTTCTCGAACTGGATGCTGCCGTCCGGGCCGTACAGGTTCAGCATCGCGTTCAGCGCGTGGTAGTCGAGCTGCCTGTTGTGCTCGACCGGGGGCATCTCGGTCAGTGTCGCCAAAACTCTTCCAATCCGTCGTGGACCCGCGTCACATCGCGCGGAGTGCCGAACAGTTCGAACTTGTACATGTGGGGGACCTGACACTTGGCGGAGATGATGTCCCCGGCCAAGCAGTAGGCCTCCCCGAAGTTGGTGTTCCCCGCGCTGATCACACCGCGGATGTGCCGTCGGTTGCGTTCGTCGTTGAGGAACTTGATGACCTGCTTGGGCACGGCGCCCCGGCCGTTGCCCCCGCCGTAGGTCGGGACCAGCAGGACGAAGTCCTCGTCGACGACGAGGGGATCGTCCTTGGGGTAGAGCGGGATCCGATGGGCCGGCAGGCCGAGCTTCTCGACGAAGCGCTTGGTGTTGCCGGACACCGAGGAGAAGTAGACGAGACGGGTCACGCCGACGCCTCCCCGGCCTCTCAGATCGCGGCGGTGCGGCGCTGCTCGGCGCCGACGCCCGCGAGCGCCTTGATCTTGTCGGGGCGGAAGCCCGACCAGTGGTCCTCGCCGGTGATGACGACGGGCGCCTGGACGTAGCCGAGGGACTTCACCTTCGCGAGCGCGTCGGCGTCCTCGGTGATGTCGACGACGTCGTAGGCGACGCCCGCCTTGTTCAGCGCGCGCTTGGTGGCATCGCACTGCACGCAGAGGGGCTTCGAGTACACGGTGATGTCCAAGGGAAGTGCCTTTCAGGAGCGTCGCGCCGAGGCGCAGGACAGGGGCGAGAAGGAGATGTTCAGGAGGTCCGAGGACCGTGTCGCGAGGCTGTGGACTCCCGCAGGAGCCCTGTGCGCCGCGACGACATCAACACTACACCTAGTGGTGGCTCGGCGCGACGACCACAAGATGTACTGAACTACAGGAGTGTCATCCACAACGCGTTGTTGACAGCATGTGGATGGAGGGGTGCTCGCTGGGGACGGAGCGGCGGCCTCCCGTGCGAGCACCGCTGATACGTGCACAACCCGCTGTGGACGGCGCTCCGGGCGGCCGACGCCGACGGTGGACAGGCACCCTCCGCAGCCCTCCCGGAGCGGTCGGAACTGGCCTCCGAGTGAGGTGTCTCCCGGCGTGTCCCGCGCGCGCCCCGGCGTGTCGCGGGCGTGTCGTCGGCGTGTCCCCCGCCGTCCCCCGTCCATCCCCCGGCCGTCCCCCGCCGGGGCGCCGGATCCGGGGCGCGGACCACCGGACCGGGGCTCGGATGCAGGGAGCCGACGCCGAGAGCCCCCGCCCTCCCCGGACGGGGACGACGGGGGCTCTCGGCGACGGTCTGCGGGCCGCCGGGGCCGACGGCGCGGCAGCGCCGACGGGACGTCTCAGCGGCGCGGGTCCTCCGGGACGGCGGGGTCCGCGGTCGCGGGCGGTGCGTCCTCGGCCGCGACCGGTGCGCCCTCGGCGCCGCCGGACCAGGCGTCGACGACCTCCTCGGTGCTCGGCGCCGCAGGCTGCTCGAGGGTCTCGCGCGCGGGCTCCGCGACGGGCCTCGCCTCCGGGGCCCGTCCGGGAGTCGGATCGGACGACGGCTCGGCGGCCGGCTCCGCCTCGGCGTACGCGGCAGCAGGCCGCTCGCCGGAAGGATCGGTCACGGGCTGCTCGAGGGTCTCGGGCGCGGGCTCCGCCCCGGGCAGCTCGACCTCGACGGTCGCGGAGGGGGCGGACGCCCCGTCGGCGGGCTCCTCGTCCGCGCGGACCGCGCCCGTGGTCGCCGCCTCGGCCGACGGCTCCTCCGTCTGGGCCGACGGCTCCTCAGCCTCTGCCCCCTCCTCTGCCCCGGGCGCCTCCTCGGTTCCGGAGTCCTGCTCCGGCTCGGCCTCGAGGCTGCGGCCGTCGGCCTCCACGATGGTGGCGAGCACCTCGCGCAGCAGCACCACCTGGCGCAGCGCCTCGGCGGCGCCGGCCAGCGGCGCCTCACCCTTCTCGACGAAGGCGTGGAAGGCCTCCCACATCAGCTCGGCCGAGCCCTTCGGCGCGGTGGTCGCGACCTCCTGGACCACGCCCGACTTCTTCTCCCGCAGCGAGACCGTTGAGCGGGCGTCGCCGTGTGAGGGCGCGGGCAGGTCCAGGCGCATGCGGCGCCGGGCGGAGAGCACCTGGAGCGTCTCGGAGTACTCGGGGGCGAAGGGGAGGTAGTGCCACACCAGGCGCACCTGCGCCCCGCTGCCGAGCTCGCCGAGCAGCTCGATCGATCCGGGGATCACTCCCTTGGGCCAGTGCCGCACCGCGACGAGCTTCTCGATCGGGCCGTAGGCCGCCTCGGTGACCGCCATCTGATGGGCGACACCGGTGAGCAGACCCTTGACGTACAGGTCCCGGTCGCGCTGGGTGGCGCCGTCGCCGGTGCCCGCCTCGACGGCGGCCTGGAGCGCCTTGCGCCGCGCCGTGCGCTGCTCCGTGGGCAGGTCGTAGGAGGAGGTGGTGACGTGGGCCTGGCCGAACAGGGGCTGGCTCGCGGGCATGAGGACCTCGTGGTCCACCATCCGCAGATCCTTGGTCGCGATGTGCTCGGACATCCGGGCCACGGAGTCGTCGTACTGCTGGGGATGGGCCAGCATCACCAGGCGCCGTCCCGCGATCCGCTCGAACTCGGCGACCTTCGCGATCTCCTCCTCGGAGTAGCCCAGCGGCGGCTCGACCATCACCGGGATGCCGCGGCGCACGATCGCGAGCAGGTCGTCGACGTGGAGCCCGTCGGTCGACAGCAGCACGCCGTCCAGGGAGAGGGTCCGCGCGCGCACCGCGGCGACGAGATCCGCGACGGTCTCGTAGCGGCGCTCCTCCTCGATGCCCCACACCTCGGAGGCCTCGCGGCGCCGACGGGGCGAGTGGTCCACCAGCGCGGCCACGCTGAAGCGGTCCCAGCGCCGGCGCAGCACCGGCAGGTGCACGGCCTGCGCCATGGTTCCGGCGCCGACCACGGCGATGTTCAGGATCTTCGGCATCGACAGGCTCCTCGGGGGCTCGGCAGGGAGGGGCGGCTGCGCCGTCGGGACGACGGGCGCCGGGCCGTCTCCGGCATCGCACCTGGACCGGGCACGATCGCACGCCTGTTCTACCACACGGGCAGGGACGACGATCACAGGGACGCCGCTCCGTCGCCCCCGCCCGCGGCGCTATCGTGGGGCGCTGATCGAACCCTGAGGAGGACCCGTGGTCGGACGCTTCTACACCGATGTGCGGGGATTCGTGCGCCCGATCGTGAGGCTGCTGTGGAACCCGCGGGTCAGCGGGCTGGAGAACGTGCCGCCCGAGGGCGGCTTCGTGATCGCCTCGAACCACCTCGCCAACATCGACAGCTTCATGATCCCGGTGGTCCTGCCTCGAGCGATCCGCTTCGTGGCCAAGGAGTCGCTGTGGACGCAGAAGGGCCCGCACGGCGTGGTGCTGCGCTGGTTCTTCGACGCCGTCGGCGCGGTGCCGGTGGACCGCGAGGCGCTCTCCTCCGGCAAGGGCGCGCTGCAGGCCGGGCTCGAGGTGCTGCGCAACGGGGAGGGCTTCGCCGTCTACCCCGAGGGGCACCGCTCCAAGGACGGGCTGCTGCATCCGGGCAAGCAGGGCGCGGCCTGGCTCGCGCTCGAGTCGGGCTGCCCCGTGATCCCGGTCGGGGTCAAGGGCACCCAGCACATGTTCTCCTCCCTGATCCCCCGCCGCGGCGAGATGACGATCCGGGTGGGCACCCCGATCACCCTCGAGGAGATCGACCCCTCCGCCTCCAAGGGGGCGCGCCGACGCCTCCTGACCGCCCGGATCATGGATGAGATCCAGGCGCTGTCCGGTCAGCGCCGGGCCGACGGTCCCTCGGCACGGTCCCGGGACCAGTAGGATCGCACCAGGCCGCACACCGAGGTCGCGGCCGTCGCCCGAGAGCACCCCAGCCAGGAGAGCAGATGGCCGTCGTCGTCGGATTCATCCCCACCGAGGTGGGCTTCAAGGCGCTGGCCGCGGCACGCGAGGAGGCCGAGCAGCGCGGCGGGCCGCTGGTGGTGGTCAACGTGCTGCGCGCAGGCGTCGAGGAGGACCCCCGCCACGCCGACGAGCAGCAGCTCGAGATCGCCCGTGACGAGCTCCGCCGCACCACCGTGCGCGTCGCCTTCCGCCAGGAGACCACGGAGGACGACATCGCCGACGTCCTGCTGCAGGTGGTCGAGGAGGAGAGGGCCGAGCTGCTCGTGCTCGGCGTGCGCCGCCAGAACGACCTCGCCCGCCACCTGCTGGGCCTGACCGTGCAGAAGCTCCTGCTCTCCTCCCCCAGCGACGTGCTCGTCGTCTGATCCCTCCCCCGGGACGCCGACGCGGCCCGCCCCCCGCAGGGGACGGGCCGCGTCGGCGTCCCGGGGTCGCCCCGCGGACGACCCTGGAGGCCGGACCCTCAGGCGTCCGTGGGGGCGCCGCCCGGCTGGTCATCGCCCTGGTCGGCCATGACGGCCTGCACGATGCGCTCACCGATCGCCTGGTCCACGTTCTTCCAGTACTGGAAGGCCTTGGACAGCACCGGCTCCTCGACGGTGCTCAGCGCACCGGAGACCGTCTCGACCAGCCCCTCACGCTGAGCGTCGTCGAAGACCTCGCGAACGAGGATGCCGGGCTGGACGAAGTCGCCGTCCTCGGCGTGGAGGGTGTAGGCCGCGCGGACCATCTCGCCGTCGGACTCCCAGCCGTTCTCGACCGGACCCTGGGCGTCCTGGTAGCCGCGACCGTAGGAGTTCGGGGCGTAGACCGGCGCATCGCCGGAGTGCAGGAACTCCATGTGCCCCTCCTTGTCGTAGGAGTTGGTGGGCACGACCGGCTGGTTGACCGGCAGCTGGTTGAAGTTGGTCCCGATGCGGTGGCGCTGGGCGTCCGGGTAGGAGAACGAGCGCCCCAGCAGCATCTTGTCCGGGGACAGCCCGATACCGGGCACGGTGTTCGAGGGGCTGAAGGCGGCCTGCTCGATCTGCGCGAAGTGGTTCCGGGGGTTCTTGTTCAGCGTGATCCGGCCGACCTTGATCAGCGGGTAGTCCTGGTGGGAGACCGTCTTGGTGAGGTCGAAGATGTTGAAGCGGTAGGTCTTCGCGTCCTCGTACGGGATCACCTGGACGGAGACGGTCCAGCTCGGGAAGTCGCCGTTCTCGATCGACTCGAACAGGTCGCGGCGGTGGTAGTCGCCGTCCACGCCCGCGAGACGGTCCGCCTCCTCGTTCGAGAGGAACTCCATGCCCTGATCGGTGTGGAAGTGGTACTTGACCCAGAACTTCTCGCCGGAGGCGTTGATCCACATGTAGGTGTGGGAGCCGTAGCCGTTCATGTGCCGCCATGACTTCGGCAGGCCGCGCTCGCCCATGAGGTAGGTGACCTGGTGGGCGCTCTCGGGGGAGTTGGTCCAGAAGTCCCACTGCATGGTGTTGTCGCGCAGGCCGGAGTCCGGGGTGCGCTTCTGGGAGTGGATGAAGTCGGGGAACTTCATCGGGTCGCGCAGGAAGAAGATCGGCGTGTTGTTGCCGACCAGGTCGTAGTTGCCCTGCTGGGTGTAGAACTTCAGCGCGAAGCCGCGCACGTCGCGCCAGGTGTCGGGCGAGCCGAGCTCGCCGGCGACGGTCGAGAAGCGCAGCAGCAGCGGGGTCTTCCGACCCGGCTGGAACAGGTCCGCCTTGGTGTACTGCGAGACGTCCTCGGTCACCTCGAGCTCGCCGAAGGCGCCGGAGCCCTTCGCGTGGGGGCTGCGCTCCGGGACGCGCTCGCGATCGAAGCGGGCGAGCTTCTCGACCAGGGCGACGTCGTGGAGCAGCAGCGGGCCGTCGGCGCCGACGCTCAGCGAATGCGCATCGGACTCGCGGGGGGCGCCGGACTCGGTGGTCGACGGGATCGTCGAGTCGTGATGGGCCGTGGGATCCAGGTGGGTCATTGAGTTCTCCTCGGGGTGGTTTTTCTGACAGGTCGTGACGAAACGCTCTGACAGTCGTGGGCGGTCAAGGACCCCGATCCGGCCGGAGCCGGGTCAGGGGGTTCAGGGGGTGGCGGCCTCGCGCTCGCGGCAGTCGCTGCACGTCCCGCGGTAGACGACGTCGGCCATCTCGATCGAGAAGCCGTGGTCCTCGTGCGGGATCAGGCAGGGCGCTGCGCCGACGGCGCAGGGGACGTCCTCGAGACGTCCGCAGCTGCGGCACACCAGGTGGTGGTGGTTGTCGTGGCGGTGCATCTCGTAGCGCATGGAGCGCCCGCCGACGGAGACGCGTCGCAGCAGCTCGGCGTCGGAGAGGGCGTTGAGCACGTCGTAGACGGCCTGGCGGGAGACTGTGCCGAGGTTCTCGCGCACGGCCTGGGCGATCGCCTCCGCATCGGAGTGCGGGTGGGCCTCGACCGCGGCCAGGGTCGCGAGCCGCGGAGCGGTCACGCGCAGGCCGACGCTCCGCAGGGCGGAGGTGTGGTCGGTGGTCGTCATGGCCCCCAGTCTAGCCCGCTTTCTGGACAATCTCAAGAAAGCGAGCGGGCCCGTCCACGCCGGCCCCTCCCCCGCCGACGAGAACGGGCCCGGCCCCCTCGAGGGGGCCGGGCCCGTGATCCGGAGCCGCCTGCCGGAATCGAACCGGCGACCTATTCATTACGAGTGAATCGCTCTACCGACTGAGCTAAGGCGGCGTCGCCGCGCACGCGCGGCGGACCGGATCACTGTACGTGACCTGGCTGGCCAGGCGCAAAGCGTCCCGGCGCGATCCGCGTCACGCTCGTCGGCACGGCCGGTCCGCGGCGGAGCGCCGAGCCGTCGACCGCCTCGCGCGCTTCAGCAGCGCAGCCCGTCCTCGGGCACGGTCCCCTCGAGGAGATAGGCGTCGACCTGCTCCTCGATGCACCCGCCCGAGCGGCCGTAGGCGGTGTGGCCCTCCCCCTCGTAGGTCAGCAGCGTCGCGTCGTCGAGCTGCGAGGCGAGCTCCTCCGACCATGCGTAGGGGGTGGCGGGATCGCCGGTGGTGCCGACGACCAGGATCGGGCCGGCGCCCTCGGCGGTGATCGGCGCGGGCTCGCGCACGGGCTCCTCGGGCCACTGGGCGCAGCCGTCCCCGCCGAGCATCGGGCCGAAGGTCGGGAACTCCTCGGCGAGGCGCTCGGCCTCCTGCTCGACCCACTGCTCGTCGGCGACCCCGGGGTGGTCCAGGCAGTTCACGGCCGTGATCGCGAAGGCGGCGTTGGTGCGGTAGGTCCCGTCGTCGCGGCGCTCGGAGGAGAGGTCCGCGATGTACAGCAGCTGGGAGCCGTCGCCGTTCATCGCGGCGGCGAGCGCCTCGCGCCCGTACTCCCACTGCGCGTCGTCGTACAGCAGCGTCAGCACGGCGGAGCGGGCGAGGGCCCCGGTCAGCGGCCGCTCGGGGTCCCCGGTGTCCAGCGGGGTCTCGTCCACGCTCTCGAAGAAGCTCAGCAGCTGCTCCTTCGCCTCGGCCTCGTCGCCGCGGAAGGGGCAGGCGTCGCCGGCCTCGAGGCAGCGGGCCAGGAAGGCCTCGGTCGCGTGCTCGAAGCCCTCGGCCTGGCCGGCGGAGAACTCGTCCATGGACATGTCGGGGTCGATCGCGCCGTCCAGCACGAAGCGCCCCACCCGCTCGGGGTGCAGCTCGGCGTAGCTCGCGCCGAGATAGGTGCCGTAGGAGTAGCCGAGGTAGTCGAGCTCCTCGCTCCCGAGCGCCGCGCGCAGCACATCCATGTCACGGGCCGCGGAGTAGCTGTCGAGATAGGGCAGGACGTCGCCGGAGTTCGCCTCGCAGGCCTCGGCCACGCGCGCACCCCACTCCTCGGCGAGTGCGCTCGCATCCTCCGCAGCGGGGTCCCCGGTCGCGGCGAGGTACTCGTCGGTCTCCGCGTCGTCGAGGCACTCGATCCCCTCCGAGCGGTTCACGCCGCGGGGGTCGAAGCCGATGACGTCGTAGCTCGCACGCACCTCGGGGGAGATCAGGATCTCCGCCGACGGCAGGAAGTTCACGCCCGAGCCGCCGGGTCCGCCCGGGTTGGTCACGAGCGAGCCCTTCGACTCCCCGTCGGCGGCGAGGCGGCCGACGGCGATCTCGATGTCCCCGGCCTCGGGATCGTTCCAGACCAGCGGCACCGTGATCGTCCCGCACTCGGCGCCCTCGGCGTCCACGTCCTCGCAGGGGCCCCACTCGATCTGCTGCGAGTAGTAGGCCTCGTAGGCGGGGTCCTCGGCCGGGTCGGTCGGCAGGTCGACCGCCGCGGAGGTCCCGGTCTCCTCGAGCGCCGGGCCCTCGTCGGCGGAGTCCTCGCCCGCGCCGCCGGCGTCGCTCGCGCCGCCGGCATCGCTCGCCTCGCTGCCGGCCGGGGCGTCCTCCTCCGGAGCGGCTCCCTCCGTGCAGCCCGCCAGGAGCATCGTCGCGACGGCCGCCGCGGCGGCGAGGCGGGCGAGGGGGCGTCGAGTGCCGGGGAGGGGCGTCATGCGGGGTCCTTGTCCATGGGGGAAGCATCCGTGGGGCCCGGCCATCCTAGGACGCTTCCCCGCCGATCTCCCGACGTCAGGGCCCCGTCGTCGTCCGCGGAGCGTCCGGCCTCGGCGGTGCGTCCGCCGTCAGCCGATCTCCCGGTGCCGCCACCTCTGCGCCCCGAGCGCGGCGGGGAGCAGGACGAGCAGGACCAGCGGCAGCAGCTCGAACGCACCGGCCTCCCCGTTCGCCAGGGCGAGCGAGGCGCCGGAGAGGTCCACCGCGGCGATGACGTCCGCCAGGGTCTGCGAGCCGAAGGCCATGGCCAGGTTCGAGGCGGTCCCGATGACGAAGGGGATGCCGATCGCGGCGACCAGACCCAGCACGGTGGACTGCAGCAGCATGCCCATCGCGAGGGAGAACAGGAACGTCGCACCGAGGTTCGCGAGCTGCGTGGTCAGCACCCCCTCGATGCTCGAGAGCACCGCCCCCTCGCCGATCAGCTCCCCGCCGATCCAGGTGCTCGCGGCGGCCAGGCCGATGCTCACCGCCGCCAGCGCGACGAACACCACCAGCGCCGCGATCGCCTTGGAGGCCAGGACGGCCAGGCGTCCGGGGCGCTGCAGGAGGGTGATCTGGATCGAGCCGTCGGACCACTCCCCCGCCGTGATCCACACGGTCAGGGCGGGGATGATCAGGGTCAGCGGCAGCGAGATCACGAAGAAGGTCGTCTCGAGATCGGCGGTGCGGTCGGGGACGAGCGCGGGCTGGATCAGGCCGCCGAGCGCGGCGAAGCCGGCCACGGCGAGCAGGGACAGGGTCAGCAGGATCTTCGCGCCTCGGGTGTCGAGGAAGGCGCGCAGGTCGATGTCGGGTCGCACGAGGGTCTCCTGGCGGTCGGAGGGCGGAGGTCAGAGGGCGGGGGCGGGTTCGTCGGCGGAGGACTCCTCGTGCCCGGTCAGCGCGAAGAACACCTCCTCCAGGCCGGTGCCGGCGCCCGCGCCGAGGGAGGTGAGCACGAGCTGCTCGCGCAGGGCGAGGCGGCCCATGTCCTCGGGGGCGAGGCTGACGGCGAGCTCGCCGCCGGCGCGCAGCTCGAAGGCGATGCCGTGGGCGTCCAGGGCGCGGCGCAGCGCCGCCTGGTCCAGCGCGGCGACGCGGGTGCCGGTCACGGCGGTGAGCTCCTCGAGCGGGCCCTCGCGCACCAGGCGCCCCTCGGAGATCACCACCAGCCGGTCCACGGTCGCCTCGACCTCGCGCAGCTGGTGGCTGGAGAGGAGCACGGTGCCGCCGGCGTCGGCGAAGGAGCGCAGCAGGCGGCGCATCCAGCGGATCCCCTCGGGGTCCAGGCCGTTGGCGGGCTCGTCGAGCACGAGCACCGAGGGGTCGCCCATGAGCGCGACGCCGATCCCGAGCCGCTGGCGCATGCCGTAGGAGTAGCCGCCCACGCGCTTGGTCGCGGCCTGCTCGAGGCCGACGGTCTCGAGCACCTCCTCGGCGCGGTCGCGCGGCATTCCGAGGGTGCGGGCGGTCAGGCGCAGGGTCTCGATCCCGGTGCGGCCGCCGTGGAGGGCGCGCGCATCGAGCATCACGCCGACGGTGCGGGCGGGATGCTCCAGCGCGCGGTAGCGACGGCCGCCGATCAGGGCCATGCCGTCGTCCGCCTCGGCGAGACCGGTGAGGATCCGCAGGGTGGTGGACTTCCCCGCCCCGTTGGGGCCGAGGAAGCCGGTGACCGTGCCGGGGCTGCAGGAGAAGGAGAGGGCGTCGACGGCGGCGCGGGCGCCGTAGCGCTTGCTCAGCGCACGCACCTCGAGGGTCGGGCCGGTGGCGGTGGTGGAGGTCATGGCTCCACGCTCCTCCCCCGCCGCGGCGCGGCGACAGCGACCACGGGTCCGTGCGCGGGCGACGAACGTCGGCTCCTTGACGGTCCCCGTCCGACGATGGTCGCCGACCCCGTCCCGTGCGGCGGCGCGGAAGGTGCGCGCCGCTACAGTGACCGGGTGGACCACCCAGGAGCGCCCGCCCGTCGTCGCTGGCAGGAAGGGCTGATCGTCGTCGCCGTCGCCGCGGAGGCGGCGGCGACGACGCTGCTCGCCACCTCCGCGATCGGCCGCTGGCAGGGCGTCGTCGCGCTGCTTCTGGGCGTCGCGCTGCTCGCCCGGCACCGGCACTGGCCGTGGCTGCTGCCGCTGGTGCAGATCGCCAACGCCTTCTCGGGCTCGATCACCGTGCTGATCATCGCCACGTACACCTTTTCCACCCGCTGCCCGAACCGCGTGCTGACGCTGCTGTTCGCGCTGCTCGCGGCGGGCACCGCCACGCTCACCCCGCTGCTGTTGATGGGCGACCAGCCCGAGGCGGCGCTGATGACGATCGTGCTGACCACGCTGGTCGTGGCGGCGTCGACCTCGATCGGTCTCTACACGGCGGTGCGGCGCGCGCTGCTGGCGGAGCTGCGCGAGCGGGCCGAGCAGGCGGAGTCCGGACGGGCCGCGGCCGAGGAGCAGGCCCGCCGCGCCGAGCGCACCCGGATCGCCCGCGAGATGCACGACATCGTCGCGCACAAGATCTCGCTGGTCGCCCTGCAGGCCGGAGCGCTCGAGGTGAACCCCGACATGGGCCGCGCGCAGGTCCAGCAGTCCGCCTCCCTGATCCGCGGCACCGCGACCACGGCGCTGTCCGAGCTGCGGGAGGTGCTGGGGGTGCTGCGCGGGGACGAGGAGCAGGCGCCGCTGGCCCCGCAGCCCACCTGGGAGGACGTGCGGCGCCTGGTGACCACCTCGCAGGAGGCGGGGGTGTCGGTGGACCTGTTCGACTTCATCGACGACCCGGTCCCCGATCCCCTGGCGCGCACCGCCTTCCGCGTGGTCCAGGAGGGCCTGACCAACATCCACAAGCACGCGCTGCACACCCGGGCCCGGGTGGCGCTGATCGGCGAGCCCGGCACCGACCTCGTGATCGAGGTCAGTAATGTGCTCCCCAAGGGGTTCACGACGGATCTGCCGGGGGCCAGGATGGGCCTGTCCGGCATCGAGACGCGGGTGACCCATGCGGGCGGGTCCATCACCTCGGGCCCGACCGACGACGGACGAT
The DNA here is from genome assembly GCF_001293905.1 of Brachybacterium sp. SW0106-09. Classification (NCBI taxonomy): domain Bacteria; kingdom Bacillati; phylum Actinomycetota; class Actinomycetes; order Micrococcales; family Dermabacteraceae; genus Brachybacterium; species Brachybacterium sp. SW0106-09. Next base: position 59,487 of record NZ_BCAK01000011.1, on the reverse strand, counting down.
TCGAAGTGAGGGCGGTGATCCCGTGGCCGACGGCGACGTGACGCGCGTGGGACTGATCGACGACGACTCCCTGGTCCGGGCCGGGCTGGCGATGATCCTCGGCGCCGATCCGGGGATCGAGGTGGTGGGCCAGGGGGCCGACGGCTCCGAGGCGGTGCCGCTGGTGCAGAAGCACCGGCCCGACGTGCTCCTGATGGACGTGCGCATGCCCACCCTCGACGGGATCGCGGCGACGAAGGCGGTCACCGCGCTGACCGGCGCGCCGAAGATCATCATGCTGACCACCTTCGACATGGACGAGTACGTCTTCCAGGCGCTCGAGGCCGGCGCCAGCGGGTTCCTGCTCAAGGACACCCCGCCGCAGGACCTCGCCCGGGCCGTGCACGTGGTCGCCGGCGGCGAGGCGATGCTCTCCCCCACCGTGACCCGCCGGATGCTCTCCCACTTCTCCGACGCGAACCCGGGTTCCCGGCAGGAGCGCCACCCAGGCCTCGACCAGCTCACCGAGCGCGAGACCGAGGTGCTCGGCGCCGTCGGGGCGGGGCTGTCCAACGCCCAGATAGGGATGCGGCTGTTCATGAGCGAGGCGACGGTGAAGGCGCACGTCTCGAAGATCTTCGCGAAGCTCGACTGCACCAACCGCGTGCAGATCGCGATCATCGCCCACGAGGCCGCGCTGACTGACCTCGACGCCGACCAGCTCTGAAGGAAGCGGGGCGGTACGCGCCCTACCCCCAGCTCGATCGGCTGATCTCCTACCGGCTCTTCCCTCGCCAGTACGTCGATCAGCCCCAGCCCAGCTCGTGGAGGCGCTCGTCGCTGATCCCGAAGAGGTGGCCGAGCTCGTGCAGCACCGTCACCGCGATCTCGCGGACCAGGTGCTCGCGGGAGCGGGCATGGCGCTGCAGCGGGCCGCGGAAGACGAAGATCCGGTCCGGCTGGCGGAACCCGTCGAAGACCGAGCGCCGATCCAGCGGCACCCCCTCGTACAGGCCCAGCAGCTCGGCACCGCGGGCCTGCTCGGGCGTCGGCTCCTCCTCGACGAGGATCGCGACGTTCGCCTCCGCGATCGCCTGGGCGACCTCGTCCGGCAGCGAGTCCAGGGCGTCGTCGACCGCCTCCTCGAACTCCGCTCGGCTGATCTGGATCATGCGGTCATCGAACCACGCCCGCCCGCGCCGTGGGGCCGTCGGCCTCCGGGCCGGTCGGATCCGTGTCGGATAGGACGCACCTCGCCCGAACCCGCGAGCGTCGGTGCCGGGCCCGCAGGTATGCTCTGGCACGGGCGGTTCCGACCGCCCCGGGCCCCCATCGTCTAGAGGCCCAGGACACCGGCCTTTCACGCCGGCGACACGGGTTCGAATCCCGTTGGGGGTACTGCTCCGGTGCTGGTCACAGGCACGGAACACCGAATGTCAGACCTGCGGGCAACACTCTCGGCAACACGAGAGGCATCCCCCATGGCATCCATCCAGCACCGCCAACGCGCCAACGGCACCGTCGCCCACCGCGTCATGTTCCGCGAGAAGCCCGGAGGCACCGTCGTCTCCGAGACGTTCGACACCCCCGAGCAGGCCGACTACTTCAAGGCCCTCGTCGAACGGATCGGCGGCGCAGCCGCCAGGGCGAAGCGCGGACGCGCCGAAGCTCGCGCCGTCCCCACCCTGGACAAGGCGCTCGAGGACTACATCGCCCAAGCCCCCGACGTCACCCCCGGCACCGCCGCCGAGTACCGACGTGTCCTCGCCCGATCCGGGATCGACACGGGCCTACCCGTGCATCTCCTCGACCGGGCCGACATCGAGTCGTGGGTCGCTACCCGCGCCCGCACCGCCTCGAAGAAGACGAAGCGCCCGCCGGCCCCGAAGACGATCAGGAACGAGCACGGCCTGATCTCCACGATCCTCGCTCACGCCGAGACTCGCGGATGGGTGCGCACGAACGTCGCGAAGGGCGTGCGGCTCCCGGCGAAGACCCACGCCGAGCTCGAGCTGCTCACCGATCAGGAGTTCCTCGCCCTGCACGCCGCGATCACGGACCGGTACAAGCCGCTGGTGTGGCTGCTGGGCGCGACGGGGCTCCGCTGGGGCGAGGCAACCGCCCTGACGTGGCGGGACGTCGGGCCCGACTGGATCGCGGTACGGCAGGCATGGAAGCACGACGAGCACCACGGCCGGATCCTCGGGGCACCGAAGACGCGTCGGGCGTCGCGCCGCATCGTCACGACCCCTGCTGTGATCGCGATGCTCGGCGAGCGGGGCGGGGCGGATGCGTTCGTGTTCACGAACGCGCGCGGCGGCTCGGTGAAGCACTCCACGTTCTGGGAGTCGCACTGGAAGCCGGCGTGCACCGCGGTGGGCCTGTCGCCGGTCCCGAAGATCCACTCGCTGAGGCACTGGGCCGCGAGCTACATGCTGGCCCAGGGCGCGGACCTGTTCGAGGTGTCGCGTGCCCTCGGCCATGCGGACATCTCCACGACGAGCAACGTGTACGGCCATTTGGTCCCGTCCAGGACCCGCCCGACGGAGACGCATGCGGCGCGGCTCGAGGAGCTGCAGCGCACCCTCACGGCATGAGTAACGCCCCCACCCGGACAGGGTGGGGGCGTTCTTGTCGTCTCAGATCGCCCAGTCCATGTTGTCCAGGCGTACCGACACGGGCGTCGCGTCCTCCGGACCGGAGAACAGCACCCAGCCGCGGTAGCACTCGTTCGGGATCGGAGTAGACGAGGTGAGATCCAGGCGGGGCGAGACCATCGCGTCCTCCCAGCTGCCCGGGTGGCCCAGCGTGTGCCCCTCGTCGGTGCGCATCACCCACGACCACGTGAAGTCCTGGAATGCGAGGGGATCCGGCGTGGTGTCTCCGACGCAGTACTCGACGTCGGCCGCATGCCAGAGCCCACCCTCGTCGGGCGGGTAGTTCCAGGGGATGTCGAGTCGGGTCTCGTGGACAGTGATTTCGCTGCCGAGTTCGGTCGTGTGCGTCTGTCCCATCTCGTACTCGAGGAGTGCCGGCGTCGTCTCCTCAGGCGCTGCCTCCTCGACCGTAGCTCCCTCGGTGGTGGTGGCTTCGGTCGTGGGTGGTGGTGATGATTCAGGGCTGCTGCAGGCGGCGAGGAGGAGGACAGCGGCGGCGGCGGCTGTGATCGTGCGGGGTCGCATCAGGCGGCTTTCTGGTAGGCGTGGATGACGTCGACGGTGACGCCGAGGTGGTGGGCGATCGCGCCCGGGGTGGGGTCGAGCAGCTCGGCTTGAGCGTAGTCGCACTCGCCGACGAGGAGGCGCGCAGCCCACCGCCATGCACGCCGGTTCACGGCCGGCGTGCACAGCGGGTCGCCGTAGTAGTGGTGCGCGAGCTCGTGCGCGAGGGTGGAGACGGTGCGCCGCTCCGTCATCCCGTGCCGGATCACGATCACGCCGTTGGGGTAGTAGCGGCCTCGCTCGGGGAGGTCGAGGGCCCAGTGGACGGTGGCGCCCATGTCCTCGGCGTGGAGGATGAGGTCAGTCGTCGTCCTCGCCGGAGTCGTCCCCCGGCTGTTCCTCGTCTGCTGCATACGGCAGGCCCTCCAACTGTGGCGCGTCTTCTGACAGCAGTCTGAGAGGGGGGTCTGACGGTCGAGTTGTTGCGCCATGAGGGACAGGTCGATCTTCCACTGCCTGGCGGTCTGCGTCGCGGTCACGGGTGCTCCTGGTGCGGTCGAAGCGCCGTGCGATCTCCGCCAGGAGGGCGGCGTCGCTGTAGTCCTCGATGGCGGGCTTCGGGGCGCTTGTGAGGTGACCGCCGAGGACGTCGGCGATGCGGGCTGCGTGCCGCTGGGTAACGGTCTCGCCGCGTTCCCAGTTGCCGATGGTCCGCATGGAGACGCCGATCTTGCTGGCGAGCTCCTGCTGGGTGAGTCCGGCGCGCTGTCGGGCGGTTCGGATCTCGTCTCCGGTGGTCATGGCAGGAGCCTCCGTGGCAAGTACTGGAAATGTCTAGCGGGCAAGTTCTGCCCGAGGCTGCCCATCCTAGGAAATGCACGCGTGTAGTTCGACCCCTGCAGTGCAGGTCAGGCGCGACTTCCGGCCGCTTTCCTTTCCCTGCTTGACATGCTTTCCTCTAGTTGCCTATGCTCTTGCCATGACCCAGAGACTCATCCTCGGACCCGCCGTGAAGGCCCTCCGAGAGGCATACGGCATCAAGCAGTCGGACCTCGCGATCCGCTGCGACATCACCCCCGGCTTCCTCTCCAACCTCGAAGCCGGTCGGAAGCAGCCCTCCCCCACGAAGGCTCGTGAGATCGCCGTCCAGCTCGGCGTCCCCCTCGACGCAGTCACGTACGTGATCCCCGGCGTCGACGCCGCCTGACCCCACCCCACCCCTGCAGCACCCCCGCTCGTTGGTTCGCCGACGACGTCTCCCCCAGGAGGACTCATGTCCACGACCGGGTTCGAGAAGCGCATCGCCGCTGCCGCCCCCAACCTCTCCCGCGGGCAGGTCAAGAAGATCGCCCGCAAGCTCGCCCACCGCGCCGAGCGCATGCAGACCGAGAACGACTTCTACGCCGCACTCCGCGTGCTGGGGATCCACCCCGACCCGACGGCGCTCGCCGGCACTCGCTGACCCACCCCCACCCCAGGGCCTCCGCCACACGGCGGGGGCCTTTCTCGTATGCCCAGGAGGCCCGCATGGACCTGTCCCGCACCGTCACCACCCATTGGACCGAGCAGACCTCGGCCGCCCACTTCGACTACCTCGACGAGGAGGACCCCCGATGACCACCGACAACTTCATCGCGGCCGCGCGCGCAGAAGCCGAGCGGCGATGGTCCCGAGACCAGGCGGACGGCCGCCCGCTTCCCGGCCACGCCCGCAGTAGCCGACGCATCGGCTTCGAGATCGGCGCACTGTGGGCCGCTGCGCAGGAGCCGACCGACGCCGCGCAGATCATCGACCAGCATCGACAGGGCTACCGCTCCGTCGGATTCGGCGTCACCCTCACGTGCGAGTGCGGCGAGCAGGTCTACGGCGTGGGGCCGGAGGGCCCGATGACTGCCGAGGACAACGCGCATAGGGATGCGGACCGACTGCATGCCGCACACGTTGCCGACATGCTCGCCCGTGCCGCCCGACGAGACGAGGAGACCCGATGAACGAGTGCTGCGCATCCGGTTCCTGTGAGGTCTGCCGCCGCCCAGTCGGCTACACGCAGGAATACCGGGACGAGATCAAGGACTACGAGCCGCCGTGGGTGCGGCGACACCGAGAGGAGGGGTGGCGATGACCGCCACCGACACGCCTATCTACGCGAGCATGCAAGCCGGCCTCGCCCGGAAGAACGACCGCCTCACCTCCGTCCTCGCCGCCGAGCAGGTGACCGACGTGAACGGCACCCGCCGCGCCGTCCTCGAGATCCTCCGCGAGCTCGGCCCGCTCCCTGACGACTACATCCACCGGGAGCACACGCACCTCGCCCGGTTGGGGATCGTGCCGCGGCGACTGTCGCCGCAGCGGATCCGCACTGTGCGGGCGCAGCTCGTCGACGACGGGCTAGTGGACGACTCGGGCGAGATGGTCCGCCTCGACGGTGCGCGGTGCGCGTCGACGATCTGGAAGGCGGTGGAGTGATGAGCACCTACCTCACCACTCGGGAGGTCGCGGAGCAGCTCAAGCTCAAGCCCGCGACCGTCTCGGACTACTGCAAGCGGAAGGTACTCCCGGGCGCGTTCCGGGCCCGTCCCGGGTCGCCGTGGCGGATCCCTGCGGAGGCGTTGAAGTCGCTCGAGCCGGACCCTGAGGTACTGCTCCCCCCGCGGAATGCACGGTCGGCGTCGCAGTACGGGCGGGGACGTGCCGCATGAGCGCCCTAGTCGCCACCGTCGACGCGCTCTCGAACGTGGTCGGGCTGGCCGTCCTGGTCGGTGCTGCCGGGTTCTGCGCCGCCGTCCTCCCGTCTGCGTGGAGGGGCCGATGAACGACCTGCAGCAGGCGATCTGGGACGCGATCGAGCGCCGCGCCAACTACTCCGACGAGCTCGCCAGGGAGCGCCGGATCGCGCAGTCCCGCCAGGAGCGGGATTGGTGGGAGTACGGCGACCCGGCGAAGCACATCCCTGGGCGAATCGACAACCAACGTTCCCGGAAGGGGAAGAACCAATGATGACCGACCTGTTCACCACCGCAATGGCCTGGCTCAAGGCGAACGAGATGCCCGAGCCGGCCAGCATGTCCCTGCACCACACCGAGTACGTGCACCGCATCGAGCTGAACTACCACGACCGGTCGGGGCTCCCGCCGTTCGAGTGGCGGGATCGCGAGCGGTACAGCATCGCGGAGGTCGAAGTGGAGGGCGGGCTCGTGTCCGTCCTCGCTCCCCGCGAGGAGGTGACGGCGTGAGCGACAAGATGACCGCTGCGCAGTCGATGGTCGCCGTGATGGAGCGCGTGCGCGGCCTCGGCAAGCACCAGCGGAACGACCACTTCCGGTTCCAGTTCCGTGGCATCGACGACGTGATGAACGCTGTCGGCCCCGCCCTCCGAGAGGTCGGTGCCGTGATCGTGCCCGAAGTCCGGAAGGTCGAGCGGCAGTACGGCGGGAAGGCCACCTCCACCGTCGTCGAGGTCGCGTACCACTGGCACGGCCCAGACGGGTCGATCATCACCGGCGTCTCGGTCGGTGAGTCGCAGGACATGGGCGACAAGTCCGTGCCGAAGGCGATGTCGGTCGCGTTCCGCACCTACCTGCTGCAGGCGCTGACTCTCCCCACCGATGAACCGGATCCGGACGCGCAGTCCTACTCCGAGCCCGCTACAGCGGACGCGGACCGGGCTCGCGCCGAGCTCCGGCAGATGTGCGGGGAGCTCAAGCTCGATCCGAACTGGGCTGTGGCCGAGTTCGGGAGGGGCACCGGCGAGAACCTCGCCAACACCAGCCGCGCGGATCTGATCCGTGCGTTCATTCAGCGGGTCCGTGAGGAAGCCGCGAAGCCGAAGGAGAACCCCAATGCTGCTGCGTGACAGGAACCTGCGGTACGCCGCGCTCAAGCTGATCGCGGACATCGTCGCCGACGCGATGAAGGCCGAGAAGGCCGACCACCTCGACGCGCTCGAGACCTCTGCTGAGGACTCGGGGGCGAAGTCGTGGACCGTCACCCTCGGCGGGGAGAAGGTCGCGTCGGTGACCCTCGCCCAGCGCGCCGGAGGGCCGAAGATCGCCGACGAGCAGGCCCTCGCTGAGCACCTCGAGGCCGCGCATCCCGAGATGGTCGAGACGGTGAAGCGGCTCAAGCCGTGGGCGTCGAAGGACGTCCTCGCCTCGATCGTAGAGGTCACGGACGACGGCGCGGTCACGAAGGACGGGGAGATCCTCCCCGGGATCGTGGAGGCGCCGGCGGGTGCGCCGTATCAGTCGCTCCGGTGGGATGCGAAGAGCGACGGGAAGGACGTGGTCGCTGACGCGATCCGGTCCGGGGATCTGCGGGACCTGCTCGGCGACACGGGCCTGCCGATGCTGGACGTCCAAGCATGAGCGCCCGCACCGAGCACCGCATCGGCCGAGTCTCCGTCTACGGCGGCCGCAAGCGGTCCAAGGGAGAGTTCATGGGGCGCTTCGGCGGCGGGTGGCAGTACAAGCTCGGCATCACCGCCGGTGGCTGGTCCGAGAAGTACGGCATGACCATCCTCGTCGCTCTCTGGTCGGATGAGTACCGCATCAAGATCCACCCAAAGGGCGGGGCGGCGTGAGCGGCACGACGAACATCGTCCTCGAGCTGTCCAGAATCGGCCGCGAGCTCGACGAGCTGTCCCGGAAGATCGAGCACCTCGACCACGCCGCTGTCATCGCATGGTCGGAGCATCGGAAGGCGTACGCGACCGCGTACGTGAACGGTGAGGGCTCGATCAAGGATCGGGAGCAGGCTGCGGTCCTCGCTGTCGAGCCGCTGCGGCTCGAGGCGGAGATCGCCGACCAGCTCACCAGGGCGGCGAAGGAGCGCATCCGTGTGCTCCGGGACCGGCTCGAGATCGGCCGCTCGATCTCCGCGGCGCGTCGGTCCGAGTTCGCCGCCGAACCCGTCGGGCAGGCGACATGAACCGGAAGGGGCAGGCGTACTACCAAAGTCAGCGCCGCCGCGCCTGGGAACGGGACGGCGGCGCTTGCGTCGTCTGTGGCCGGACCGCGGAGTCGACCCATCACCGGCAGGGCCGGTCCGGTCCTGACCCTCACCGCCTCGCGAACCTCCTCACCGTCTGCGGTGACGGGGTCCGCGGGGACCACGGCGAGATCCACGCCAACCCCTCCGCCTCGTACGCGTACGGGCGGATGGTGCCCCGCCTCGGGATCCGCACTCCCGAGGACACCCCTGTGCTCACCCGGTCCGGGTGGGTGCTGTACGACAACGACGGCGGGGCCACCGCCGCTGAACCCATGAAGGAGAACATGCATGCCTGACGCAACCGTCACGATCGAGGGCGGGGTCCCGTGGGATCCGCGCTACTCCGCCACCCAGAACGGAACCAGCGTGGGGAACCTCGCGGTCCTCGCCGGCCGCTCCCGCCCGCTCGACAGTGGCGGCTGGGAGGAGATCACGAAGACGCAGTACGAGTGCACGTTCTGGCGTGAGCATCACGACCTCCTCGCGTCCCTGCACCCGGAGAAGGGGTCGCAGGTGATCGTCACGGGAACGATCGAGGGCGTCGACAAGTTCACGACCCGGGACGGGAACGAGTTCCTGTCGGTGAAGGTGAACGCGTCGGGGCTCAAGGTGAAGCCGCCGAAGGACCAGCGGCGCCCGCAGCAGGGTCGTGCTCCGCAGGGCCCGCCGCAGGGCGGGTACGGCCAGCCCCAGGCCGCTCCCGCTGCTGACCCGTGGGCCGGGGGTGATCAGGGTGGCTACGACCCCGCGCCGTTCTGACCAGCACGCCCCGCCCACCCCTCACCGGATCCCCGAGAGAGTCGCCGAGAAGGCGGCTCTCTCTTTCGTTGTGGACGGCGATGGATGCCACGTCTCCACCTACTCCACCGGTTCCCACGGATACGGGCAGCTCGGATGGGACGACGACATCACCGGCGCACACACCGGCACGACTGCACACCGGGCGGCGTGGACGCACTGGAACGGCCCGATCCCCGAGGGGATGACGGTCGACCACCTCTGCAAGAACCGCCGGTGCGTCCGTCTCGATCATCTCCGGATGTTGTCGAACTTCGACAACGCCCGGCGCACCTCGGGTCGGGACTGGCCGCTCGGGCAGTGCATCAACGGGCACCCCGACTCAGAGCTCGTGCACTGGGGCGGGAAGTGGAAGTGCCGCCCCTGCACGCTCGAGGTCCAGCGGCGCTACCGAGCCCGCAAGGCAGCGCGCGCCGCCGCCTGACCAGCAGTACCGCACCACCGAGGCCTCCGCACTGCGCGGGGGCCTTTGTCGTGCCGCCCCGATGGTCGCAGGCCGGGTCCGACTCCCGGCCGGGGCGCTCCGCACCCCCACCCACCCCTCTAGGAAGGCCCCTCTCATGGCTCTTCACGCTCACGGCTCGCCCCGCAAGGTCGCGACGGGTTGCGGCTGCAACCTGTGTGTCCTCGTCCGCGAGTCCACGCCGCGCGGCTACCGCATGCCGACGTCGGTCCCCGTCTCGACGGCACAGGCGCACGTCGTCACGCTCACCACGAAGTACGGCTGGTCAATCGCGACCCTCGCGAAGACCCTCGGGTACGGCGAGTCGACCCTCCACGCGATCCGCTCCGGCAGGTGGCAGTTCATCGGCGGGGAACTGTCCGAGGACATCCTCTGCATCCCGCTCGACCCCGCCCCGGGCTGGGCCCCTGGTGCGGTCACCAAGCCCCGCCCGGACCTCGTCCTCGTCGACCCTGCCCGCACCCACCTCGAGGCGCTCCTGGCGCAGGGGTGGACGAAGCGGGGCGTCGGCGCCGCCGCCGGCTGCTCCCACTCCACGATCTCCCTGATCGCTTCGGGTGAGTCGACGTGGACGCGGGCCGTGATCGCTGACGCGATCCTCGCCATCCCCGTGCAGGAGGTCGCGGCGTGAGCGGCCCGCGGATCGGTGAGCTGTTCGCCGGCTACGGCGGGCTCGGCATGGCCGTCCAGCAGGTCTACGGCGGGGAGCTCGCGTGGTACTCCGAGTTCGACGACGCGCCCGCCCGCGTTATGGCGCACCACCACCCGGGCGTCCCGAACTACGGCGACGTCACGCAGATCGACTGGGCGGCCGTCCCGCCAGTCGACATCCTCACGGGCGGATTCCCCTGCCAGGACGTGTCCGTGGCCGGACGCCGCGCCGGCATGACCGACGGCACCCGCTCCGGCCTCTGGTCCCACATGGCCCACGCCATCGACGTGCTGCGTCCGCAGCTCGTCGTCATCGAGAACGTTGGAGGTCTGTTCAGTGCCGAAGCTACTCGCGTCATGGAGTCCCACCCGCTCTGTCTGGGAGACGGAGGGGCCGGGAGCGACACCGTGCTTCTGCGGGCTGTCGACGCCGTACTCTCCACGCTTTCCGAGCTCGGGTATGACGCGCAATGGGTCTCTCTACGAGCTGCCGACGTGGGAGCCCCCCATGGACGCCTCCGAGTCTTCATCACCGCACACCCTGCTGAGGACACCAGCGGCGGCGGAAGCGGAGGGTGGGCTGCGGGATCGGCACCGGCCCGGGGCGACGATGCGCCTGTCGGATCAGATCAACGAGGCGATCGAGGACGGGATCATCTCCGTCTGATGCCGACGCCGGTGTCTCAGCCGTCGGGGAACAGCCCAGAGGAGCACCTGGGGAAGAAGCCGGGGCGCGCCGTCGTCACGGACCTGTCGATCATCGCCGAGCACGGCCTGTTCGAGACCGGGGGGCGGCTCATCCCGACCCCCTCGGTGGCTGACGCGACCGGCGGTCACGAGCGCCGCGGTGGTGTACGCGGTGACGAGCTGCTGTTGAAAGGCCTCGCGAAGGAGGGGCACCTCGAGCGGTTCGGCCCCTACGCGCCCGTCATCGCCCGCTGGGAGCACGTCCTCGGACGCCCTGCACCGGACCCAACGGAGCCGGGCAAGACCCGCCCCCGGCTCTCCTCCCGCTTCGTGGAGTGGCTCATGGGCCTCGACCCCGGCCACGTGACCGGGATCGGCCTCACCCGGAACCAGGAGTTGAAGGCCCTCGGGAACGGGGTCGTCCCCCAGCAAGGCGCCGCAGCTCTGCGGCATCTCGACCAGATCAGGAGAACGTCATGACGATCCGCTACGACGGCCACGGTGCCGTCATCACCGAGTCGGTCCACGAGCTCGAGGACCACCGCACCGACCCTCCCACCCTCGAGCAGCCGGGCGAAGCCTGGTGCCGGTGCACCTGCGGCGAGGAGATGGAGTCGCAGGGCTCCGCGGGAGGGCCCGAGCAGTCGATCGGCGAGCTTTGGCAGTCGCACCTCGACGAGGTCGCGCCCGACGACGGCGCGGACTGCGGGGAGGCGGCATGAGCTGCCCGTGCCGTCCCGTCCCCGACGACCGGTGCCCGTCGAAGAAGGGCGACTCCCTGTCGTGCTCCTTGCCCGCTGGGCATCACCTGCCACACGCGAAGTGCGTGCACACCCCCAGCCTCACGGAGCACCGCTTCTACACGTGGTGGGGCCTCTGCCACGAGCAAGTGATCGACCGGGACGGCATGTTCGCCCCATGCGACCGCACTGCCACCACCACCTGTACTGATCCCGAGGACGGGCACGAGTACCCCGTCTGCCACATGCACCGCACCCGATCCCCCGAAGGAGCATGACCATGACCGACAAGACCCTCGGCGCGTACACGCGCACGACTCCCGACCCCGACGAGACCACTGGCGAGGCACTGGCCCGGCTGCAGGCCGAGATGACGCGGCTGCTGGACGAGGCGGACGCGGAGCTGCTGGACGAGGCGGACGGCGGTGTCGCGGCGGCGCTGATCGAGCAGGAGGCCGAGGAATCCGACGCCGCCCCCGAGGACGCCCGCCAGTACCTCGCGGCACGGGACGAGCAGCAGCGCCTGGGCCGCATCGTCCAGGACGTCGCCGACGGGGACGGGCACACCACCCAGGTCTACGGCGTGAAGATCGCCCCCTGCGACACGTACGGCAGCACCCGCGACGAGGCCGCGCTGCAGCTCCAGCTGGACCGGGCCGTCGCGGATCGTGACAAGGCCGAGCGGGAGCGGGACGAGGCGCGGGCCACGAAGGACATGCACAAGCGGCGCGCCGACAAGGAGCGTGCCCGTGCGGAGAAGGCTGAGCAGGAGCGGGACGAGATGCGCGACGCCTGGGAGGGCGCGATCGAGGCCGTCAAGGAGGCGGACGCGCTCATCAACTCGCTCCGAGCCGCCGAGTCCCGCCCCCTCACCCCGGCCGCGATGACAGCCCGCGAGCATCTTGAAGCCGCGATGAAGGGTGGGCTGACCCGCGAGGACATCCCCAACGACATGTGCGACCGCCTCGTCGCATCCCGCGCCGACACGGTCCGTCGGCCCACCGCCCCCGGTGACGAGTACCCCCGACGTGGGGTGCGCGACGATCTGCTCGCCGCGCTGACCGAACCCCCTGCACGCCCCGAAGGAGCCGAGGATGTGGCCGTGCGCCTGTTCCAGGCCGGAACGGCGGTCGGCGTCGAGATGACGGAGGCGCAGCGGGACGCGCTCGCGGACCACCTCGCAGCCATGCGCGTCCGTGTCGTCGGAGAGGACGGTGCGGCATGAAGCGCCGAGCGGGCGTCTGGAAGGGCGCGTCGGGTCGATGGTGGGTCGACGTGCGGCGCGCCGAGGACTGGGATCCCGAGCAGGGCATCGCCCAGCAGGGAGGGGCGGTCCTCAACCCTCGGCACCCGGGGTGCGCCACCCACGCTGAGGCTCTCGCGCACGCCCTGGCCGAGGTCGGCCTGGACCGGCCCATAGAGCACCGGGAGGCACCGTGACCAGCTGGACCCGCACCGACGAGAACGGCCACCGGCTGCGCTTCACCACCACGCCCGACGCACGCGGGAACGTCACTCTCACCCGCGAGGAAGCCGACGGCCTGCTTCGGATGGGCGGATGGAAGCCCGAGGTCGGCCTCACCGAGAAGGAGACGAACCGATGACCACCGACAACTTCACCGAGGCCACACGCGCAGAAGCCGAACGGCGCTACATCGAGAACGATCCCGACTACCCGGACCGGGAGACAGCAATCGCTCGCACGGCAGCTTTCGCAGTCGGTGCCGTGTGGGCGCGTACTCACCTCGCCGCGCAGGAACCGACCGACGGCGAAGTCCTGGCGGCGCTCAACGCGCAGGGCGTCGTCGTGTCCCCGAAGATGCACCCCGCCCCGTCGCTGGACTACTGGGGCGACAAGCCTGCGGAGGCCATGCGCGCCGCTCTGTCCGCCGCTCGTGCCGCCCGACGAGACGAGGGGAAGCGATGAGCGAGTGCGTCGTGGAGCCCGTGACAGTCGCGGTCGGGTACGACGGCCCGATCACTGATCTTATGTGCCTGACCTGCGAAGCTCCCGCCCCTAACGGCCGGTGCAGTGCGACGGGGCGGGGCATCGACGAGGACCACCCTCACCACCTGATCAACACCCGCCTACGGGAGGAGAAGCGATGACCACCGACACCACCGCGATACAGGAACGCATCGCACGCGTCCTGAACGATGAGGGCTGGACGTTCGAGGGCGTCCACGAGCCTGGCGATTACGACGAGTGCGAGGACTGCCGACTCACGGTCGCTCCCATCGCGTCCAGGATCGCGCAGGGGATCGCCGCCGAGGTGCAGGCAGCGAAAGCCGAAGCGCTCAGGAAGATCGCGCCGCACCTGAACGACAGCGGGGACGAGAGTTTCCTGCTCGCCGCCGCCACCGAGTACGAGACGAGGAGTGCCGATGAGCACCGATGAGTACGTGCCGAGCGACGAGGACGCCGCCGACAACTACGTGTTCGGGCGCGGGAGCGAAGATCCGGGGCTCTCCCTTCCTGAGCTACGCGCCGAGTACGGGCCGGAGTTCGACCGTTTCCTCGCCAGTGTCCGCCGAGACGCCGCACGGGAAGCACTCGACGGGCTGACCAAGCACGCCACCGCCCTCGCCGAGGATGGCAACGCTGAAAGCTTCCGAAGCCACTGGTGGACCGTGGCCGGGCTCGCCGAGGGCTACCGCGACACCCACTACCCCGAGGGGGCGGAACATGGCTGAGCAGCCCACCCGAGACCAGCTACGAGCAGCCGCACTACGGGAGGATGCCAAGGAGCACCAGCCCGACAATCACGGACCCGGCAGATGCGGGGACCCGGAGTGCTTCACCACGTGCGTCGTGGACGGCTGCGAATGGCCCTGCGAGACCGCATGGCTCAGGGACCAGCTCGGCCAGGCCGAGGCTGAGCTGGATTCCTGGATGGCCCGCGCCTACGAAGCCGAGAAGAGGGCATGGCAGGCAGAGGCGCGGATCAAGGCCGCGCGGGACATGTGCGACGACTACTCCCACACGGCCATCTGGGGCGACAAGGAGCGCATCGCAACCTCCGACATCCGCCGCGCGCTGGAAAGTGTTCCCCCGTCCGGGCAGTAGTCACACTTCCGCGACGAACTGTGCGCCTCCCGGCCGTTCGTCATCCCGCCCGGACATGATGAAGCCCCCACCAGCAGAAGGAGCACCATGATCAGCAGCCGACGGAGCATCGTCCTCGAGGGCATCGAGAACTGCAAGTCCGCCACCGCGAAGGCGATCCACGCCCGCGACTCCACCACCGACCCCGTGATTCGCGAGCTCGCCGAGGCAGTCCGGTTCCTGTCGTTCGGCGCCCAGCAGATCGGCCTCGGGATCGCCGACGAGGGACGCGTGGACGACCTCCCCTTCACCTGACCCCACCCCTCCAAGGGCCCTCACCACTCCGCGTGGTGGGGGCCCTTCCTCATGCCCGAAAGGACCCCCATGCAAGAACTCGTCATCCGGCTCGGGAAGCCCGAGTGGTACTCCCTCAACGACCGGATCCACCACTACAAGCGAGCCCGCATCGCGAAAGCCGTCCGCGGCAAGGCAGCGATGCTCGCCCGCGCCCACCTGGCGCCCGTCACCGGGCCGTGCACCGTCACCGCCCACATCGCCTACCCCCGCAACGGCCGCGCCGACCCCCACAACGCCGCCGTCGTGAAGCACATCCTCGACGGCCTCACCGACGCCGGCATCTGGGCAGACGACGACTCCACCCACATCCCCGCCGTCGCGTACCGCCGGGACCCCGCGACCGGCACGACCGGACTGTGGCAGGTCCGGCTCACCATCACCCCCACAACATGAACGGAGGGCCCGTGGCCAAGCTCAAGGGGCAGCTGTTCGCACGCCTCGCCCTGGACTACGCCGACCACCCCAAGGTCGTGTCCCTCAGCGACGCCGCGTTCCGCGCCCACGTCGAGATGATCCTCTACGCGCGCCGGTACGAGACCGATGGGCGGATCCCGAAGCGCCTCGCGGAAACCCGGTGGGGAACCGAGTCGGTTTCCGAACTGCTCGGGAACGACCCCGACGCCCCCTCGCTCGTCGAGCAGCCGAGCGGGGACTACCTCCTGTACGGCTACGCCGACATGCAGGAGACGAGGGAGGAGATCGCGGCGAGACGCCAGGTCAACGCGCAGAACGGGAGAAAGGGAGGCCGTCCCCGAAAAACCCAGTCGGTTTCCGAACCGGTTACCGACTCGGGTACCCGGAAGAAAGCAGAGACAGAGACAGAGACAGAGACAGAACACTCTTCTACGAAGAGTGTGGGCGCCAAGCGCGCCCGCGCACTCCCCGACGACTGGACGCCCACCGAGGAGCATCGAGCCCTCGCCGCCGAGAGAGGCGTCGACTGCGACTTCGAAGCGATGCAGATGCGCGACTGGGCCGCAGGCAAGGGCGAGACCGGCAAGGACTGGGACGCCCGCTTCCGCAACTGGCTCCGCAAGGCCCGCCCCGAACAGTCCCGTCAACAACGACCGAACCGCGAGGTCGACTCACGCGACTCGCTCGTCCAAGCCCACTTCGACATGCAACAGATGGGAGCACCCTCATGAACGACCCCACCCCGATCGGATCCGCCCTCGACACCATCGACCAGCCCGCCACCGAGATCGTCACCGCCCCTGACGGGACCCGCGCCGCGATCCAGTGGCAGGGCACCGCCGTCACCGGCGAGTGGATCACCGCATACGTCGAGTCGCTGATCCTCGCCCGCCTCGTGGAGCAGTGGCAGCCCCGCACCGGCACCGCCGAGCAGCAGGACAAGGTCCGGCACGCGAACCGTGACCGGCTGATGCTGTGGCACCAGGCTCTCGCCGGCCTCCCCCGCGAGGGGCTCGAGGCCGCGCGCGAGTACTTCGTCCGTCAGGGCCCGCGGACGGAGCGATGGTTCCTCCGCCCGTCGGATGTGTCGTCGTGGGTTCGTGCGCGTGCGGCCCGGAAGATCCCGGTCGGGAAGGAGTGCGGGAAGCACTCCGATCAGTGGGCGCACGACTGCCGGAAGTGCTCAACACCCCTCTCCCCGGATGAGGCGCGGGCACGCATCGCGCAGATCCGCGCCACCCTCGCCCAGCGAAAGGACACCCCGTGAACGCCGAGACCGCCCTCGAGAAGCTGCGAGACGCGGTCCAGGACTGGGTCCGCGCCGACACCGAAGACCCCGACCGCATTGTCACCGCGTTCGTGATCTCCACCGAGACGGTCACCATCCACGACCACGACTCGAACTACGTCGACATGGCTGGCATCGGCTCCTGGGCGGTCCGCGTCGGCCTCGCCCACATCCTCACCAACGACCTCGCAGAGGGAGACGACGAATGACCATCCTGTACCGCCCCGTCCTGATCGAGTCCGTCGAGCAGGCCGAAGCGCTGCCCGGCGGCACCGTGGCGATCTGCAAGAACCACTACGCCCGCGAGAAGGTTGGTCCCGTCTCCTGGATCGCGCCGTGGGGGACGGTTCGCCACCGCGACGCGATGGTCGGCTGGACGGCTCTCGTGCCCATCGAAGCCGAGGAGGAGTGGAAGACCCTCCACGAGGGCGCATGGCACCTCAAAGCCGACGAGGACGACGCCCGGAACGACCCCACCGCGTACGGCATCCGCCGCCGCTACACCACCGACTGGGAGGAGACCCCGTGACCTCGTTCGAACTCATCGGCACCATGCGCGACCGCCTCGAGGACATCCGCCAGAAACACGAGGTGACCTGCTAGAATGAGTGCACAACTGAAAGCGCCCCCGGCAGCGCGCCAACGCTGTAACCCGGGGGCTGACCACTATCAAGGAGTGGCTCCGATGAACTCTACCTGCTCGTTCCCCGGGTGCGACAAGCCGATCAAGTCCCGCAAGGACATGCTCTGCGGGTCCCACTACGCACAGAAGCGCAGAGGCAAGCCCCTCGCCCCGCTGAGGAAGCCCATCTACGTCTGCACCGTCGAAGGGTGCGACAACCCGCACAGCTACGGCGGGCACTGCAAGGGGCACGCCAACCGCCTGGAGCGGACCGGTGACGTGCAGGCACACATCCCCCTCGCCACGAAGCGCCCCGGCGCTGTCTGCGACATCAACGGGTGCGGACAGCCTCACTACGCCAACGGGTACTGCGCGGGCCACAAGAGCCGCGTCTCCCGCCTCGGTGACCCGATGGCCGACAAGCCGCTCCAGGCGCGGTACACCGACCCCGAGGAGGCATTCGCCGCACGGACCCAGCCCGACGGCGACTGCCTGGTGTGGACCGGCCCGCTCGAGCACAACGGATACGGGACGATCCAGCGGAACGGGATCCGCATCAAGTCCCACCGCTACGCCTGGGAGCGCGCCAACGGGCCAATCCCCCGCGGCATGTACGTGGACCACATCTGCTGGAACCGTGCCTGTGTGAAGGCGGAGCACCTGCGCCTCGCCACTCCTGCACAGAACTCCGCGAACCTGTCAACGACAGGGCGGGCGAGCGAAGCCACCCCCGTGCGCAACGTTCGCCGGTCCGGCGACCGGTGGGAAGTCCGTGTCGGAGCAGGCGGCGACCACGTCGGCTACTTCGACACCTTCGAAGAAGCACAGCAGGCAGCAGAGCAAGCCCGGATCGATCGCTTCGGCGACTACGCAGGAAGGTGACATCGTGACGATCGACGTCCAGCACGCCCAGAAGGTCATCGCCCAAGCCGAGGAGGCGTGGTTCATCCTCCAAGGTATGGCCCGCGCCCAGACCTCCGGCCCCCAGGGCCCAAAGGTCACGACCAGCAACACCCCGGGAACTCCCCTGAACCTCACGATGCACGACCTCGCCGTCGACATCGCGGCCACTCTCCAGGAGCTCGCCCTCGACCTCGCCGAAGCGACCGGCGAATGGCCCGACGGGCTCGACGCCACCGGTGCCGCCGCGTACGCCCGGAAGTGGGTGGAGCGCATCATCGGCCACGAGGGGCGCGAGGACGTCCTCCGCACCCTCTCCGAGCATGTTCAGCGCGCAACAGCCGTCCTCGGTATGCACCCCCGCCGCACCCGCGTCCCCGAACCGTGCGAGTGCGGAAGCGAGCAGTTCGTCTACCACGAGCACGTCGCGTACGTCCGCTGCAAGGGCGGGCACCTCGCATCCCTCGCCGACCACGCCTACGCCGCCGGCGCAGGACACTTCACCATCGGGCAGGCCGCGAGGATCCTCGGCATCTCCGACCGGACCGTCGGCCGGCTCCTCGAGCGGGGAGACCTGTGGGGCGCCAGAGGGTCCGGCGGCCGGAGGGGCTACGTCGATGCCGCGTCGGTGACCGCATTCCATCGCGGACTTGCGCACCCGGCCCATGCCGGATAGTCTCTGACTGAATGGAGAAACTGTCCCCTCACGGGGGCACGCACACGAAGCCTCGACCCTCACGGGCCGGGGCTTCTCTCGTGTGCTCACTCCGGCCCCGCCACTCACCGAAGCGCACTGCGGCCGAAGATCAAAGACCGGGACCCGACGACGACGCGACAGCCCGTGTCCCCCGGCACCCCATCTGTCCGGGGAGGGTCGCACCCACCGGGCACCAGGACACCCCATGCCGGACGAGCTGCCCGGGCCTCAGGTCCACTCGCGCTCGTGTCCGACGTCCTGAAATCGCGGGTCGCACCCGTACCGCCCCAGTCGTGTCGCCATAGGCGTGCCGCTGGGGCACTCGCCTTCCTAGCTCAGCAGGCAGAGCACCTGGCTTCCACCCAGGCGGCGCGGGTTCGAACCCCGCGGGAGGCTCGAGCGGTGACGTTAACTGGCCCCGGCGGTATGCGCGCGGACAAGCCGAGCTGTGGACACGCAGCAACCTCTCCCGCGTCCTACCCCGAGTCCGAGCACACCCGCTCCTCGGGCCGCGCACGCAGGAAGACCCAACGCACACCCATGGGGAACCTCGCCGTGCGCAACCCGCCGCCCCGGCCACCGAGACAAGTGGACCGGGGCCGGCGGGCACCAATCAACCGCCGTGCTGCTTGCGCGCGTCACGGACCCACTTGCGAATCTCCGAATCGCTCGGGGTGAACCCAGCCTTTCTCCACTGCTGCTTCACCTTCGACACCGCAGCCGATTCCGACCCGTCCAACGGAATCTCAATCTCCTTCGGGATCCCGCTCGTCAGATCCTTCTGCAGCTTCCGCATGTCAGAGGGCTTGCCAAGGTCGTACTTCTTCGTCATCACCATCACCCCCTCCCCTCGTCTGCTCGAACAGTACGAGACGGCACCCACATCCCATGCAAGAACCGAGAAGGTGGTGATCCCATGCAGTGCAAGGCGCATCGTCGCAACGGTGAGCAGTGCGGGAATCACGCCATCAAGGGTGCTGAGGTGTGCCGGATGCATGGCGGGTCGATCCCCGCGGTGAAGGCGAAGGCCGCGCAGCGCGTCGCGGAGGAGAAGGCGGCTGCGAAGATGCGCCTGTTCGCCGCTCCGGTCGAGATCGACCCCGCGCAGGCCCTCCTCGAGCTCGTCCAGTGGACGGCCGGTGAGGTCCGGTACTGGCGTGCCGAGGTCGCTCGGATCGCCGAGGACGACGTCGAGTCCCTGACGTGGGGACAGACGAAGACCGAGGAGGGTGTCGGGGTCGGCGAGGACGGCGGCTACATGTCGAAGACCGTCGAGGAAGCCGTGCCCCCGGTCGCGTACCGGATGCTGAACGAAGCCTCGGGCCGCCTCGCGAAGTACGCCGCCGCCGCGCTCCGTGCCGGCGTCGAGGAGCGCCGCGTGAAGCTCGCCGAAGACCAGGGTTCCGCTGTCGCTGGCGCGATCCGTCGCATCCTCGAACGTCTCGACCTCCTAGAGTGGCAGGCCGAGCTCGTCCCCACCATCGTCCCCGAGGAGCTGCGGGCACTGAGCGCGGGGGTGTGACGTGACGGTCCTGGACTGGGCCGAGCACGCGGCGAAGCTGTTCGAACCGTCCCCGTCGGCGAAGTACCTCCGTGACCCGGCACTGTGGGCTGAGGACAAGCTCGGCGTTCACCTGTGGAGCAAGCAGCGGGCGATCTTCGAGTCCGTCACCACCAACCGTCGCACCGCGGTGAAGTCCTGCCACGGTGCCGGCAAGTCGTTCTCGGCGGGTGCGCTCGCGGCATGGTGGATCGACACGCACCCACCCGGTGAGGCGATCGTCGTGTCCACCGCCCCGACCTACAAGCAGGTCCACGCGGTGCTCTGGGAGGAGATCCGGAAGCAGCACCGCAAGGGCGGACTCGACGGCACCGTCACCCTCGACGACGAGTGGAAGGTCGGCGACATCCTCGTCGGCATGGGCCGCAAGCCCGCCGACCACGACGCGCACGGCTTCCAGGGCATCCACCGCCGCTACGTCCTCGTCCTCCTCGACGAAGCCTGCGGCATCCCCGCCCCGCTGTGGGATGCGGTCGAGGCGATCACCACGAACGATGATGCGCGGATCCTCGCGATCGGGAACCCGGACGACCCGAACACCCAGTTCGGCACCGTCTGCGGGCCCGGGTCGGGATGGAACGTCCTGCAGATCAGCAGCTTCGACACCCCGAACCTGTCCGGCGAGTGGGTGCCCGAGTACATGCGGCCCCTCCTCCCCTCCCGCGAGTGGGTCGACGACGCTGCGAAGCGGTGGGGTGAGGACTCCCCCGTCTACAAGGCGAAGGTCCTCGGCGAGTTCCCCGACGCGTCCGAGAACACGCTCATCCGGCCCGACTGGATCCTCGCCGCCCAGCAGCGCACGCTGCCCGCGATCGGGGAACGCACCCTCGGCGTGGACGTTGCCCGGTACGGCACCGACCAGACCGTCATCATCGCCCGCGCCGGCGACCACGCCCGCGTCCTCAACACTTGGCAGGGCCAGGCCACCACCGCCACCACCGGCCAGGTGATCCACGCTCAGCAGACCCACATCGCGGACGCGATCAACGTCGACGGTGTCGGTGTCGGTGGCGGTGTCGTGGACATGCTCACCGAGCAGGGCTACCCGGTGCAGGACATGCAGGCAGGGTCCGCCGCCCGCGATACCGGGAAGTTCGCGAACGCGCGAGCGGAATGGTTCTGGGGACTCAGGGAGCGGTTCGAGCAGGGCGACATCGACATCGACCCGAACGATGACGAGCTCGCGACCCAGCTCGGCCAGATCCGGTTCGAGTACACGTCCCGCGGACAGATCAAGATCGAATCGAAGGACGACATGCTCAAGCGCGGCGTTACCTCCCCCGACCGGGCTGACGCTCTCGCGCTCGCGTACGCGATCCCGAAGCACTACAAGACCCCGTCGCGCATCCACTGAGAGGAGCCGCAATGCCTGTTGCTGACGTCCTCGAGGCGGTGCAGGACCACATCGACCGCGCCCCGACCTATGACCTGTTCCGCGACTACGAGGAAGGCCGGCACAAGTACCCGTACGCGTCCCGCGGGTTCCGAGATAACTTCGGCTGGATCCTGTCGCAGGCCCGCGCGAACGCCTGCTACACGGTCCGCGCGAACTTCACGGACCTCGTGGAGATCCAGGCGTGGTCCGGCGCTGGCGCGGTCAAGGCGCAGCAGTACGCCGACACCAGCGACCTCGACATGGTCCTCGACCTCACGATCAACGAGGCGTGGCGGTGCGGGGACGGGTACATCCTGGTGTGGCCGGACGAGGACGGGAACCTCCGCCCCTGGTACCACCGCGCCGATCAGGTCGCTTTCAAGCGCGACCCTGGCAACCCGGACCGGTTCCTGTGGGTCGCGAAGCTGTGGATCGACGCCGACGACTATGGCCGCGTGAACGTGTACTACGAGGACCGGGTCGAGCGGTGGGAGTCGCGGTACAAGATCCGCACCGCCCGCAACGGTGCAGCCTCGTGGCGGACCGACGCCGGCGGCTACGTGCTCTCGGAGGACGAGGACGGCCCCGAGGTCACCTACGCGCAGGCCGGCGTGCCTGGGATGCCGTGGGAGCACATCCCCTTCGACGCTCAGACTCAGGGCGGGCACGGCCGATCCATCCTCCGGGACGTGGTCCCGATGCAGGACGGCTTGAACCATGCCGTGCACGCGATCATCGTGAACACGGAGCAGTACGCTGCCCCGCTCCGTGCTCTGCTGAACTACGTCGCTGCGAAGGAGATCGACCCCCTCACGGGCCGTCAGCGAGAGGTGGAGTTCAAGGTCGACCCGACCCGGAAGTCGATCTACGCGTTCGAGGGCGAGCACGGGCAGCTTGTCCAGCTCGACCCCCCGGACGCGAAGAACATCCTCGAGGTGAAGCGGGACTGGCACGCCGACATCGCGAACACCGTCGGCGTGCCCGTCTCGGACATCGTCCCGGACCTGGGGAACATCCCCTCGGGTGCGGCGCTGCGTGTCCTCGCGGCACGACGTACCGCGACGGTCCGGTCGTTCAACCGGTCGATCCGGGGCCGGATCGCGAACGTCATGGCGCTCCTCGGCATCGCGGAGGCGTTCCCGGAGTTCACAGATCCCGCACCGACGGACGAGACGGAGCAGTGGACCCTCGCCGAGGCGCGGGACCGGCTCGGGTTCCCCCTCGGGGAGAACCTGCGTGCGATGGGCTGGGATCAGGACGACATCGACCGGGTCCTGGGCGCGCAGGCGGGTGAGGAGGCGACGATCGGTCGCGCCGCCCGTACCGCGTTCGAGCAGGGCCAGGTGACGGCCCCGGACGAGCCGTGACCGTCAACCGGGAGACCCTGCGGATCGACGAGGAGCTCGACCGGCTCCTCGCGACGAACCTCGACGAGCATGAGGCGCTGCTCGTCGCGGCGTTCGCTGACGTGCTGCGCGTGACCCGGCAGGAGGCCGAGGCAATCGCGTCCGCGATGATCTCCGCGGCGGAGGAAGGCCGGTCCGTGTCCGGGCTCGCGCTGCGGAACGAGCGGGTCCTGCGGGGCCTGCGAGCGATCCGGGAAGCGATCGAGCGGGCCATCGCGACGTCCCTCGCCGGCGTGACGGTGTCGCGTAGCGCGGAGGCCGCATCGGGTGGGGCGCGGGACATGATCGCCGCGCAGCTGACCGGTGCTCGTCGCGCCGAGCTGCAGGCCGCTGTCGTCGCCGCGTCCCCAGCACAGGTGACCGCGATCGTGGAGCGGACGACGCAACGGATCGTCTCTCAGTCGATGCCGCTCGGTGCCGAGGCGGAACGGGTGATGCGTCGCGAGATCCGGCGCGGCATCGCCGTCGGCGAGAACCCCCGGCAGGTGGCTCGCCGGATGGTGCGGTCCCTCGAGGACGCATCGGACCTCGCCCTGTCCCGCGCGATGACCATCGCGAGGACGGAGCAGATCGACGCCCACCGCTCTGCCGCCCAGGCCGCGGAGGAAGCGAACACGGACGTGCTCGCGGGGTGGGAGTGGCAGGCACACGCCGATGAGCGGCTCTGCCCGGCCTGCCTGTCCATGCACGGCACCCGCTACGACACCGAGACCCCGGGCCCGCTCGGGCATCCGAACTGCCGCTGCTCCCGTGTCCCCGTCACGAAGACGTGGGAGGAGCTGGGGTTCCCCGGCATGCGGGAGCGGAAGCCGGCCGGCGAGTCCCGCGACGACATCCTCGACGGCATGTCCGACGACGACATGCGCAGGATGCTCGGCGCCCGCGGCTATACGGCGTGGAAGGCCGGGAAGTACCCGGTCGAGAAGTGGGCGATCCGCCGATCGAGCGATGGGTGGCGGGACTCGTTCCAGGTGCGGCGCCCGCCGGCCTAGACGGGCTCGGCCTCGTCAGGGTTCGCGACCAGCACCCCACCGCACAGCACGCATCGGTACGAGCGCCACAGACCCCAGTCGTCGAGGTGCGCGCTCGTCATTCTCCACGCATGGCCCGGGCACTCGCCCGGTCCATCGTTCGCGTCGTCATCCGTGCCCATTGCGGGCCGTCCTCGTGCATGACGACCACCTTAGACCTCCCTGGACCGCAACGGACCAGGACCAACCCGAAACGGGAGCATCACATGTCCACCACCCCACGAGCCCTCAAGGCTCTCCCCCACGGCATCGACATCACCGCGCCCGGTGGGATCGAGCGTCTGCTCGACTTCCACCGCGTCTCGTTCGGTGATGCGCAGATGAACGCGAACGGAGAGGAGGGCGGCGACCCGGACCCCGGAACGGAGACCCCGGACCCGCCGGCCGAGACCCCGGATCCGCCGAAGCCCAAGCCGACCGAAACGGTCGACTTCTGGAAGGGCAAGGCCCGCGAGCAGGAGAAGCGCGCCAAGGAGAACGCTGACGCCGCGAAGCGGCTCGCCGAGCTCGAGGGCGCGTCGAAGGAACAGGCCAGCAAGGTCGACGAGCGCGACGCGCAGATCGCCCAGCAGGACACCGAGCTCGCCACCCTCCGTGCCGAGAACGTCGTCCTCCGCATCGCCGCACAGGCCGGCGCCGCGGACCCCGACGACCTCCTCGACTCGAAGCGGTTCACCGACTCCCTCGCCGGCATCGACGCGACCGACCGCGACGCGGTCAAGGCCCACGTCGAGAAGTTCGTGGAGGACAACCCGCGGTACGCCGCACAGCCCGGCCGTGTGCCGGGAGCGCGGGACGCCGCGTGGAGCGGCCGCAACGGCACCCCGGACGCCTCCGCGAACGCGAAGCCCGGAGCGGCCCGCATGGCCGCAGCGCTCGAGCAGCAGTACACCAACCCCAAGAACTGAGCCGTCACAGGGCGGCGAACACCCAGAAAGGAAGCGTGATCGGCAATGGCCGTCACTCTCGCTCAGGCCGCCGCCCTCGAGGCGGATCCCGTCCGTCGGGGTGCTCTCGAGGAGGCGGTGAACGTGTCCCTCGTGTGGGACCGTCTCCCCTTCGAGAACATCCAGGGCAACGCGTACGCGTACGACAAGGACAAGGTGCTCCCCGGCACCGGCTTCCGTACCGTCAACGAGGCGTACGTCGAGTCGACCGGTGTCATCAACCAGGACACCGAGCGTCTCGTGATCCTCGGTGGCGACGCGGACGTCGACAAGTTCATCGAGTCGACGATGCAGTCCAGCCGTGGCGTGCTCATGGCGGACCAGATCCGCATGAAGCTCGAGTCCGCGCAGGCCACCTTCACGGACACCATGTTCAACGGTGACGTGGCCGTGGACCCGAAGAGCTTCGACGGGCTGCGGAAGCGTCTCGTCGGCTCCCAGGTCATCGACTCGGAGGCGCCGGCGAACACCGAGGCGTTCCTCGACGAGCTCGACGCCCTGTTCGGCTCCGTGTCCGGTGGTCCCGACGTGGTCTACGCCCCGTCGGAGGTCATCGCTCGTCTCAAGTCGCTGGGCCGCAAGGTCGGCGGTGCGGAGTACATCAACTCCGAGATCACCGGCAAGCGCGAGTTCACCTGGAACGGTGTCGCGTTCCTCGACCCGGGCGAGCACTGGTCCGGCCGGAAGATCCTCGGCTACGACGCGACCAACGGCGGCGACGTGTACGCGGTCAAGCTCGCGTCCGGGCTCGGCACCACCGGCGTCCTCGGCCTCACCAACGGTGGGCTGCAGGCGTACTCCCTCGGCGAGCTGCAGGAGAAGCCGGCGTACCGCACCCGGATCGACTTCTACACCGGCTTCGCGGTGCAGGGCGGGAAGGCCGCTGCCCGTCTCCGCGCGGTGAAGACCGCCGCCTGACCACCCCAGGGCGGCAGGGCATGACGTCCTGCCGCCCGCCAGCCTTGAAGGAGGCATCACATGGCACGCACTCCCGCTCCGAAGACCACCCGGCTGTCGTCCGACGTGACGAAGCCGCAGCCCACCGATCCCGGGGACGCTCCTGCGGACACCTACGACTCGAAGGAGCGCGCCACCTCGGCCCGCGCCGACAAGGCCGCTGCCGCGGCCGCGGGTCACCAGACCGTGAACGCGGTCGTGAAGTCCGGTGACGTCCCGGACCCGGCTCCGACCGGTACCCGCTCCGAGACGTACGAGCGTGTCGGCCCGGACGGATCCACGAAGTACGTGACCCACAACTACGACACCGGCGAGACCACGGTGTCGGACACGCCGCCGGCTGGCTGATCGAGGGGGTGATCGGGCGTGACGTTCACGGATGAAGAGGAACTCCGGGCATGGCTCGGTGCGACGGCTGCCGTGGACGTCGCGCCCACCCTCACGGGACAGCAGGTCCGGGAAGCACTCAACGCGTCGCGGATCGTGGACTCGGAGGGCCGGGCGCCGGTCGATCCCGGCTGGGTGCCGACGTGGAACGGCTACTACGCGGCGCACCTGCTGTTCAGGCAGAAGGCGACCCTGGCCGTGGTCACGAAGGTCGCCGGCGTGCAGTCGTTCTCCTCCGAGGGGTCCTCGGTGACCCGGACGGAGGGCGCGTCGGCGGAGCAGTTCCGGGCGCTTGCTCAGGAGTACCTCGACCTCGCGTTCCCGTCGGGTCCGGTGCAGGTGATCGACCTCGGTCCCGCGATCGGTCCTGTGCCGCGCAGCGCGTTCGAGGGGGTGACCCCGGATGTTGACCCCTGGCGAGCTTGACCAGATGCGTGAGGATCAGCGGTCGCTGTTGTTCGACTCGGTCGAGGTGGACCGGAAGACCGGCACGGCCTGGTCGGAGGAGCTGCAGAAGACCGTCGACGTGTACTCGCCGGTCTACGCCGGCGCTGCCCGGGTCGCTCTCCCGCACGGCACCCCGATCGTCACCACCTCCGGTGAGCTCGTCACCCCGCGCACCGCGCTCGTCACCATCCCGTGGGGCAACACCCCGCGCGAAGGGGACAGGGTGCGGGTGATCGGGCCGCGTGCCGGGGTGCCGGAGTACGTGTGGGTCCAGGCGATCGAGGCGAGCGCGATCCCGACGGCGTGCCGGATGGCGTGTGGTGCCCAGTGAGTGGCGACGCGATCCGTCGTGTCGCCGCGGACCTCACCAGGCAGGCCGCGACGATCCAGCCCCGCGCCTCCCAGGTGGTGCGGAAGGTCGCTCTGGACACGGAGGCGGACGCGAAGGCGCTCGCCCCCGTCGACACCGGCAACCTCCGCGGTTCGATCACCACGGCGGTGCAGGGCGACGGGCTGCGTGCCGCTGTCGTCGCCACCGCTTCCTACGCGCACTGGGTCGAGTCCGGGACGTCCCGCATGGCGCCGCAGCCGTTCATGGGCCCCGCCACCGACCGGAACGCACCGAAGTTCCGGGAGGCGATGGCACGACTCGCTGAGGGGGACTGATGTTGATCTTCTACCTGTCCCTGCTCGCAGTGCGACCGCGCGGGCGTCAGGAGACGCTCTACGAGGCGGTCACGCGTCGGGCTGAGCAGCACCTCCGCGACCTCGCTGCCCTCCGCGAGGAAGCATCCGGGACATTTCTTCCATGACGCCCCCGTTCTCGAAGGGGTGGCGCAAGTAGTCACCCTTGCTGAGCGGCCAGCCCACACAGGCTCCGTACTCCTCGACCAAGACCGCGCCGAGGCTTCCGTCGTGGTCGTTGCAGACGGTTACGGAGAGCATCGCGGGCGTGAATGCCTGTTCGGGCACCTCAGCCTTGCCCTGCTCAGGGAAGAAGTCATCCAGTGAGGTGTCCTCGGAGTAAGCCCGTGTCACTTCCGCGGTCACCTCCGCATCTCCGGGAGCGCCGCAGTAGAAGCACTTCCGAGGTGACTTCTCGAGCTCCCTATATAAGGCGGTCTCGACGTACCGATTCACGGAGACACCGAGCCGCTGCGCATCTTCGGTGATGGCCGTCCAGAGGTCGTCGTACATGCGGATTCCGCGGGGCTTCTTAGTCGTCATGAACCCAACGATAGCACATGCGCTATCGCTAGCGCTATCGGAGGTTGGAATGGCGTCTCTGACCGCATGGCACAACGAGGTCCAACGCACCCTCAACGGCGCGTTGCCGACCCAGTTCGGGCCCGCCGACACCCTCCCCACCGAGGGCGGGTCTGTGGCCCAGTGCTGCGTCCTGTGGCCCACCACAGGCACGGAGCAGTCCCGCAACGGGTCCCCCGTCCACCAGCGCACCGACTCGGTCCTGGCGGTGTTCGTCGGGGCGACGGTGCTGGACGCTCTCGCCGCTGTCGGGAAGGGCCGGAAGGCCCTCGAGGGGGCGCGCCTCACCGCCTCCACCCGCAACGGCGGCAGGGTCCGTGAGGGCGGGTTCACGGGCGCTCAGCCCATCCCGGAGCCGGGCACGGATCCCGTCCGTGTCTCGCTCTCGATCCAGTTCGACGCGATCAGCAAGGAGCCCCGATGAGGCCCATGGACGTCGTCCGCGCCCGCCACAAGGACACCGGCGACCACTACACCACCACCCGCCACCTCGCCGACAAGCGCGGCGACCGGATCCTCGAAGACCGCCCGGCCGTCGACGAGCACGGCCGGTGGCTCCCCCCACTCCCCCACAAGAACATCCAGCCCGTCCGTGACGCCCACGGACGGTTCGCCCCCGTCGCAGACGCGCCCGGGGACACCGACCAGCCCGTCACGGGCGAGGAGGAAGCATGAGCACCACCGCCATCCCCGGGATCGTCGCCGCCGGCCGCCAGCCCGCCTGGGCGATCGACGTCGCCAACCTGACCGACATCACCGACGACACCACCAGCATCCCCCTGCCCGCCGTCACCGGCGGGCAGAAGCTGGACTGCTACTACGACTTCGGTGGTCTGACCCTGGACCGCACCGCGAACACCCGCTCCCGGCAGCGGGCCTGCCAGAAGGTCGCGGAGGAGATCAAGATCGGCGAGACCATCGCCGGCACCCTCACCATCGTGTGGGACCAGCAGAAGCTGAACTCCGCCGACCCGGAGGACGCCGCGATCAACGCCGCGTACAAGGCCCTCCCCGAGGGTGGCGAGGTGTTCCTGTTCATCGCTCACGGCTGGGACCAGGACGTCGCTCCGGACGCGACCACGGTCGGTGACCTGTGGCGTGTGCGTGTCTCCCAGATCGCGCACCTCATGGCCGCGTCCGCGGAGGAGGACATCATGGCCCGCGCCGACCTGGCCGGGTCGCTGTTCGTCCCGAACGTGACCCTCACCGCCGCCTGACCTACGGGTCTCCCCCAATCGTGCGCCGCCCCTGGTCGGGGGATCTAGGGGCGGCGCACCATCCCCCATCATCCCCCAGGAGAACACCGTGGTCACTCGACCTACTGCCACCGTCACCATCACGATCGATGCGCACTCGGACCTTGTCGCTGAGGCCGCGGCACTGCGCGCCGAGGAGAAGCGTCTCGCGCTCGCGGCCGCCCGCACCGGCGACGACATCGACCCCCGCGCCGACGAGGTCCAGGCCCGCCTCGCCGAGCTCGAGCAGCACATCGCCGAGGGCCAGATCCACGTCCGCGTCCGCACCCTCGGGCACGGCCAGTACCGGAACCTCCTCAAGAACCACCCCCCGAAGCCCGACGACGAGATCGACGCCAAGTTCGGCTACGACGTGGACACGTTCGGTGCCGCGCTGATCCGCGCCGTCACCGTGAACGCTGTCGACCACGCCGGCGGCCTCGTCGACCTCGACCTCGACGCCCTCCTCGACGACGACGAGGGCGTCTCCCCGTTCGACTTCGAGCAGTGGTTCCGCACCGCCCTCGCCCTGCAGACCCAGGGCGGGAACCGGGTCCCTCTGCTGCGCGCCTCCTGAATGACTCCCCCGCCCTCCTGATGGAGGCGAGGACGGCGCGCGACTACGGGATGCCGATGTCCGTCTGGGATGAGGCGGACGAGAACGACCGCGACTGGGCTCTGGCCGTCGCGGCGAAGGACGCCGGCAGGTGCCCGATCTGTGGCGGGGACGACCCGGCGGGACTCTGCCAGAACCCCGCCTACCAGCACGCGTGGGAAGTGACGATCAGCCGCTGCTACAAGCAGCGCGCCGTCCTCATGGCGATGGAGCGGTTCAAGAACGACCCCTACGTCTCCACGTTCGTCCCCCACCCGTCCCTGAACCCCGCGAAGGCGAAGAACATGTAGGAGGCACCGGGTGGCTGATCAGACTGTCCGCACGATCTACGAGGCCGTCGTCAACCGGGCCCAGCGCGGCCTGACCGACCTCGCACGCGACACGAACAAGGCCGCGGACGCGGCGGACAAGCTCGACGCCGCCCTCGAGCAGACCGGCAAGCGCGACGTCAAGCCGCAGATCGACCTCGACATCGCCGACGCAGAGGCGGAAGTGCGGAAGCTGTCCGCCGAGCTGAAGAAGCTCGAGGACAACCCCGTCGACCCCGTGATCCGTGCCGACGTCGCGAAGTCCGAGGCCGAGATCGCGCGGCTCCGCACCGAGATCGAGCGGCTCGAGGACATCGACCCGCAGATCCAGATCGACGCGGAGATCGACGAGGCCGAGACCCGCCTCGACGCGGTGCGGGAGAACCTCCGCGATCTCGAGGCGATGGACGCGACCCCCGAGGTGAACGTCCAGATCGACAAGGCCGAGGCCGAGATCGAGTCCCTCCTCGGGAAGATCGACGACCTCGAGTCGACCGACGCGGAGGCGACCGTCCGCGCCGACGTGGAGCAGGCCGAAGCCCAGATCGAGGGGCTCGAGCGTCGCATCGACTACATGAACCGGCTCGAGGCCGAGGCGACGCTGAACGTCTCCATCGACCAGGCCCGCTCCGACCTCGACACTGCCGAGTCGAAGCTCAAGGCCCTGCAGGGCGCGAAGGCCGAGATGGTCGTGACCGTCGACGCGAACGACGCTGAGGAGTCCCTCGAGGGGCTCGGCGACGCGGCAGAGGACGCCGGCGATGACGCTGGCGCCCGGGCGGGCCGGTCCCTCCTCGCGGGCCTGAACTCCACCCCCGTGGTGGGTGCGATCGCGGGCCTCGTCGCCGCCGTCGGCGGTTACGTCGCGTCCGGTGTGGTCGGTGCGGTGCTCGAGTCCGTGCGTCAGCAGGACGTGTTCGGTGCCCGCACAGGTCTCGACGAGGCGACGGCACGGAAGTTCGGTGCCGCCGCCGGGCTCGCTTACACCAACGCGTGGGGCGACAGCATCGAGGCGAACATGGGCACGGCCACGGCCGCGCTCGAGAACGCTCTCGTGCTCCCCGACTCGACGGGCCGCGAGATCCAGGCCGTGATCGAGCAGCTGTCCGCCGTGTCGGAGATCCTCGGCGTGGACGTGTCCGAAGCCGCCGAGGCCGCAGGCAGCATGATCAAGAACGGCCTCGCCGCGAACGCGGAAGAGGCGTTCGACGTCATCATCCGCGGGCAGCAGGAGGGCCTGAACAGGTCCGAGGACTGGATCGACACGCTCCGCGAGTACGGCGCGATGTTCGAGTCCGTGGGCCTGTCCGGTGCGGAGGCCGGGGGTCTGATCGAGCAGGCGATGGACGCCGGCGCCCGCAACTCCGATGTCGCCGCGGATGCGCTCAAGGAGTTCTCCATCCGGGCGCAGGACGACTCGAAGACGACCCGCGCCGCGTTCGAGGGTATGGGTCTCGATGCCGACGAGATGGGCAAGAAGTTCGCCGCCGGTGGCGACGACGCGAAGAAGGGCCTCGACACGGTCCTCGACGGCCTCCGCGGCATCGAGGACCCCATGGCCCGCAACGCCGCCGGCGTGGCCCTGTTCGGCACCATGTGGGAGGACATGGGCAACGGCGCCGGCGTCCTCGCGATGGACCTCGACGACCTCGGCGACTCGTGGGTCAACGTCGGAGACACGACCGAAGACGCGATGCAGCGCATGTCTGACAACTCCGCGACCGCGCTCGAGTCCGCGAAGCGAACCGTCACCACCGCGGCAACGAACCTCCTCGGCGGGCTCGCCGTCGCGCTCGAGGAACCGATCGCTGAGGCGACCGGGTACATCTCGGACAACACGGCCGAGATCGTCGGGTTCCTGATCGACGTCGGCGAGGCGTTCTTCGACGTCGCCCGCGCCGCGGTCGAGTTCGGTGCCCAGACCATCGAGGCACTCGGTGACGTCGTCGGCGGGGTGAACGGGATCATCGAGGGTATCGGGTTCGGTGTGGAGGCGATCGGTCTCGCGACCGGTGACCTCGAGCTCGCCGCGCTGGGTCAGGACATCCAGGACGCCGCGGACGACATGCAGACGTTCGCCGACAACTCCGACGACATGGCCAACACGATCCGGGGCACGGCCCTGCCCGCGATCGACGAGGCGGAGCAGAAGTTCCTCGACTTCGCCGGTCCGGTCGAGATGCAGGCGAGGCTGAACGACGCGATCAACGGCATGGCCGCGGACCTCGACAGCTTCGTCGCGCACGTCGACTCTCTCCCCGGCGGGACGATCACCATCAACGGTGACACCACCGGTGGTGAGGAAGCGATGAACACCCTCATCGAGGAGGTCGCGAACTCTGACGGGACCCTCACGATCAACGGTGAGACGGTCCAGGCTGAGGACGCGGTCGGGCGTGTCATGGCGCTCGCGGACGAGGGTACGGAGATCACGGTCACCGCGAACACGGCCCCGGCGGAGGGTGATGTGCAGCAGTTCCGAGGCGGCGTCGGTGACAATCCCGCGGACGTCACGGTCGGGGCGGACACTTCCACTGCTGAGGAAGATGTCCACGTCTTCGGGTCGCAGGTTGGGGATGTGCCGGCGACGGTGATCATCAACGCGGACACGTACTACGGCGAGGACCAGCTGCGGAAGTTCCAGGGCGCGGTCAACGAGGCTGGCGGCACGGTCACCATCAATGGGGAGACCCTGAACGGTGAGCAGGCTCTGGCCGCACTGGTGCAGGAGGTCAACGCGGGGCAGGGGTACGTCGACATCAACGGAACCCCCGTGAACGCGGAGGCGGCTCTGCTGCAGCTGACCGACCACATCAACAACAGTGGTGGCACGGTCGACATCGACGGCAACAAGGTCCCCGCCCAGCTCAAGACCGGCGAGGTCAAGCGGCAGATCGACGGGACCGAGGGCGTCGTCGACATCGAGGGTGACAACTCGGGTGCGAACCGTGCCACGGACTCCGCGAAGCGGAAGGCCGACGGGACGACGGGCACGATCGACGTCGATGCGAACACGTCAGGGGCCAACTCCGACATCAACCACACGGCCCGGAACCGGTCCTCGCGGATCACCGCTGACGCCACCACCTGGACGGCGGAGAACCAGCTGAACTGGTTGGCCCGAAACCGGACGTCCACCATCACGGTGCGCACGAACGGTCCGGGCGGTGGCACGCGGGCACAGCTCGCCTACGCGAACGGTGGCCGGATCGCGTCGGGCCTCGCCTCTGGCGGGACCGTCGGTGATGGGTACGGGATGGTCCCTGCCCCCTACCCGGGACCGGGGATCGACAACGTCCTGTGGCCGCTCAAGGGCGCTGCGACGGGGAGGTGGCTGGACCAGCCCCTCGCCGGTGGGGAATGGGTCATCAACCCTGTCTCCTCGGCGCAGCACAACGCGACGCTGGCTGCGATCAACGCGGGCGCCACGAGAGCGGAACTCGCCGCATCCCTCGGCGGGGGCCGAGTCAGCGGTGCACCCTCCGTCACCAACCACTTCCACGAGGTCGGCGGCGAGGCGGCGGAGATCTCCGCAACCCGCGTCCTCAACCGTGTCGTCGGCTCACTGAGGGGGTCCTGATGGAGTACCTGTCCGTGAACGGCCTGGACCTCACCGCGGACCGGTGGGGGCTCGAGCTGACAGACGGCTGGTGGGACACCCCGGGCAGTGAGGTCGAGTCCGTGTCCCGTCTGGGGCATGGCGACTTCGCCGCCCGGGGCCGATGGGCGGGGCGGGTCGTCGTCGCGTCCGGGCTCGCGACCGCGAAGGACCATGCGGAGCTCGAGTGGATGCGGAACGCGCTCACGGCCGCGGCCCCGGACGGGGGCACGTTCCCCGTCTGGGGCCGGCACACCGGCGAGAACATCGGCGGCGACTTCCAGCTGATCGACCGGGTCGAGTTCAAGCCCCTCGGCCCGGTGACGGCGTCGTGGCAGATCTCGATGCACTCCGAGGACGCGTTCCTGTACTCGGCGTGGCGTGAGTCGACGCTACAGCCCGTCGGGGCGGGGGTGGGGTTCGAGTTCGCGCCCTTCTCCCGCGGGGGCGTGATCACGTTCGGGTCTGCGGTCAGCACGGATGAGTGGGTGTGGAACGAGGGCAACGCCTGGTCCGCACCGCAGTTCGTGGTGACTGCGAACTCGCCTGGGTTCGCGGTGAGCGTCGGCGACAAGCGGGTCACGTACCCGTGGCCGACGTTCATGGACATCCCGATCACGGTCGACATGGCCGGCGCGGTCCTCGTCGGCGGCGTCGACCAGTCTCACCTCCTCGGTGAGCGGCGCTGGGGCCTGGTCCCGCCCGGAGAGATCGAGTCCGTGCGCTTCGAATTCCTGAACGGCGGGACCGGCTGGGCGACTGTCCGCCACCGCGACACCAACATCTGAGAGGAGCACGTGATGGTGCATCCCTGGCCGAAGGCCCCCATCAAGATCGGCGAGCAGCCCGCCCCTACGGTCGTCGACATCCTGCAGGGCACGTCCTCGGAGGAGCTGCAGCGCATCGAGGGCGCGAACTGGCATACCTCGGGCGTGAAGCCCACCGGCGGATGCGAGGTGTATGGCACCTCGTCCATGGCGTACCTCGTCACCGCGGGGTCGGTCGTCCTCAAGGACGGGGCCGGCCGAGGACTCGCGTACTCGGTCGAGCAGCAGACCGTGAACACGATCCCCGCACCCTCGACGGGGTCCCGATGGGACCGGATCGTGATGGACCGCGACGGGCTCGTGTACGTGACGCAGGGCGAGGCGCCCGGGGGCGGGATCACGCTGGGCCGGTACCTGGTCCCGGCGGGGGTCACGTCGACCCGGTCTGCTCAGCAGACGGTGGATCGGAACTTCGCCGTCCCTGCCGGCGCGTCGCTCGGCCCCATGCATCTGTTCCACGATGAAGCCGACGGCATCAAGGGCAACGTCTCCACGATCCAGCTCGCGACGAAGATGCTGCCCCCGCTCCCGGCGGACTCGTGGGTGCGGTTCGACATGCTGCACTGCATCTCCGCGATCCAGGAGGATCCGACGTCCCAAGCGTCGGCGGCGATCCGGTGGCGGGTCTACATCGACGACGTCATCGAGCCCGCGACGTTCACCACTCGTGTTACGCGCGCCGCGCCGCAGACGAACTTCATGAGCTTCACGAAGAAGCTCAGCGAGGGGAGCCACAAGGTGCACATCCTCCAGGATCAGATCGAGGGCCTGTCCGGTCCGGGCTGGCGGCACCACAACGGGGGCGGGGACGGCTGGCCGGGCAATCGCTTCGAGGTCTGGCACGTCGGGGTCGCGCAGTGACCTGGGTCGCCCACCTGGTCCGCACCATGGACGGTGCCCGCGGCGCGCAGCTCACCCTCTCCAATGAGGGCGGGTGGGAGATCCCTCTGAACGGCATCGAGGAGTTCTCGGTGACGGTCGGGAAGCGGCAGCTCCTCCGCCTGGACCCGCTGTGGTGGAAGCCGTGGCGCGTCTCGGTCGCCGTGTCGTGGGTTCGTGAGGACGGGTCCCTCGACGCATGGGTCGCCGGCCCGCTCGTCAACCTTCCGTCGGGAGAGTCTAGGACGACGGCGACTCTGCCATGCCGAGGGATCGGTGCCGCGCTTGCTGAGCGGGTCCTGACAGCGCAGGAGCCGATCAACCTGTCGACCGCGGCGCAGGTCGAGATGATGACGAAGAACCTCCGCTACGCCGGCATGTCCTACGGCACGATCGCACAGGAGGTCGTGAAGCGCGGCCTCGCGAAGGTCGGCGGGTCCTATCCGATCGTGTTCGGGTCCCCGAGGGAGCAGGGCTCCACGCTCAGGACCCGCACCTACGACGGGTACAACCTCGCGAACAACCAGGTGTGGAAGCGCCTCGCCGAACTGTCCGGTGTCCGGAACGGGCCGGACATCGCGTTCCGCCCCCGCTGGCGGGACGACGGGAACCTCGAGTGGGTGATGGTGCACGGCACCCACGCGCAACCCCAGATCGCACAGACCTGGGCGATGGACCTCGACACCACGTCCCACCGCTCCCCCATCGCCTCCGTGAACGTCACGACGGACGCGTCCCGTCTCGCGTCCCGTGTCTACTGGACGGGCGCCGGCGAGGGCTCCACGACGATGGTCCGTGTCGCGGAGGACCGCTCCCGGCTCGCGGACCAGATGCCGCTGCTCGAGACCGTCGGCTCCACGTCGGACTCCGACAACCGGAACCTGATCCGGGACCACGCCCTCGGCGAGCTCGCCGCATCGAAGACCCCGGTGACGCAGATCGACATGCGCGTCAACGGCGCGGATCCGCGGGCGGAGATCGGCCGGTGGAGGGTCGGTGACGCGGCCAGGGTCACGATGGGTGACGAGTGGCTGACTGTCCCCGCTGGGACGACGTCGAAGCGGATCATCGCCGCGTCCGGGTCGTGGAAGAACAGCATGGTCGACCTGTCGTTCCAGGACGACGCGGTGCACGGCCCCGACGACTATCTGGACGAGGAGGAGATCGAGTAGTGGCCCAGTACACCAACCTCAACGCGCCCCCGGAGCGGTCGCTCCGGGAGATCATCGACGAGAAGATCCAGACCCGCGGGTCGGCGACCGGCGCGGCCGGGGTGAAGGACCTCGGCCTGTCGGGTGACGTGGTGTGGCCCCGCCCGGACGGGACCGCTGTCTCTGTGCGGGACGTGGACCTTGACATCGCGGACGCCCGGCAGCGGATCGAAGACGCCGAGGGAGACCTCGCAGGAGCGAAGACACGGATCGATACTGCGCTCGATGCTGAGGGGCATATCCGCGAGGACGAGATTCTGCGGAACGCAACCCTACTCGGCGAGACTGTTGTCCAGGAAATCAACGTCACCGACAAGCTCGTCGGCAAGGATGGCGCGTTTACGGGCACGGTCGATTTCGCTAACGTGAACGTGACCGGGGAACTGCTCGCCAAAGAAATGTCCGGCGAGTACCTGTACGGAACCGTGATCGAGGGCGGCGAGATTCGCACCGGCTCGGACGAGTCCCGTGGATCGTTCACGCTCGGGGATAGGGCATACATCTACCCGCACGACGGGTACGCAGCTCCTGGGATTCGGTTCACCCCTGCGGGCTCTACGATGATTCACCCGCCTGGTCTAGGCATCCTTGGCGATCAGCTTGCACTCAGTGGCGGCAAGTCCGAAAGCGGCAACACGTCAACACTAAACGTGAGGTCGAGCGGGTTGGCCGCGACGGTAACTACCCCGGCTGGAAGTGCCGAGAAGGTCAACAGCTTCACCGCTAACAATAGCGGCGTGGGCTTGCAGTCCAGGGTTACTGACGGATCAGAGAGCGCGACTGTGCGCTCCGCACTCTCCCAGGTGGTGGGCGGGAGTAAAATCCCGGGCTATGCGACAATCCAGGCTGCGGCGGGGGGTGTCTCTAGTTCTATCGAGGTTCGCCAGAATGGTGAAGCCATAGTGAAGTCGGGCGGGACCGTTGATCGCTCTCTCGTCGTGGACACTAGCGGCACGTGGGTGACGACGAACAGGTCGGGCGTGACGGAGTCGTGGAATCTTGAGGAGACCGCGAGTGACACGGGCTGGCGTACGTTCCCGATGAACTCGGCCCTCGCAGGCGCGGGCTCTCCCGCGTACCGCATCAAGAGCGGCACCGTGTTTTTGCGCGGCTCGGTGACTCTGCCCGGTGCTAGCTGGTCGGGGGGATGGACAACTATTGGTGTACTCCCCGCTGCGGCGACCCCCACGTTTAACGTGCAGCGACCGACGATCACGTCCGCCATGTCGCAAGTCCCGGAAACATACTTGCAGACGAACACGTCCGGGCAGTTCCAAGTGTGGATTCCCCGAAGCGTGGCGGGGACGACGGTCATCCAGCTTTCGCCGATGTCGTACGTGGCGGGGTGACCACGAGTACCGCGACAACGGCGGGGACCAGATCACTCTCATTGAAGCTATTACAGGAGCAGATGCATGACCGTTACCGTCGATGACCTGATCGCCCGTTACGGGGCGGAGGTCGCCAGGCTGACTCAGCGCGCCGTCCTCGCCGAAGCGCGAGCCGACGCGGCAGAGGCCAGGCTCGCGGAGCAGGACGAGCACCCCGACACCTGACCCCTCGCACCCCTCTCGGCCCTCGCACGATCGCGGGGGCCTTTCTCATGCCCGAAAGGTGGCACCTCATGGCTCGCGCCTACACGTACATCACCAGCAGGACCAGCCCGAACCAGAACGCCCGCAACTCCAAGATCAAGTCCATCACGATCCACCACTGGGGGTCCCGCGGTCAGCGATTCGACAACGTCGTCTCTTGGCTGTGCGACGAGCGCGCCGGCACCAGCGCGCACTACGTCGTCGAGGCGGGGAGAGTCGCGTGCATCGTCGATCCGGACCGCCGCGCCTGGCACGCCGGCTCGAGCAAGGGCAACCACGAGAGCATCGGGATCGAGTGCCGGCCCGAAGCGACCGAAGGCGACTACGCGACCGTGGCTGCGCTCGTCGCTGACCTCCGCGCCGTGTACGGGGACCTGCCACTCAAGCCGCACCGGGCGTGGACGTCGACGGCGTGCCCAGGCGTGTGGGACCTCGGGAAGATCGACCGGCTCGCACGGGGCGTGAAGGCCCCGGTGAAGGTTTCGTCCGGTGGGGCCTCGGTCCCCGCCGCGAAGCCCGCCGTGAAGGACGGGAAGCTCGTCGAGGACGGCCGGTGGGGCACCGTGACCACGTCCGCCCTGCAGCGGTTCCTCAACGCGAAAGTGAGGGCAGGGCTCAAGGTCGACGGGCGTACTGGCCCCGCGACGTGGAAGGCGCTGCAGCGGTTCCTCGGCCATCCCGTCGTGGACGGGGTGATCGAGCACCAGTCCTACCGGCACACCGAGCTCGGCAACGGCATCTCCCCGAACGGGTGGGTGTTCTCCGGCCGCAAGTCCAAAGGCTCGAAGACGATGCGGCGCCTGCAGAAGCTCGTCGGTGTCGCCCAGGACGGCGTCGTCTACGAAGGCACCACCAAGGCGCTGCAGCGCTGGCTCAACGCCCAGTGACCGGCAGGAGGTGAGGGGGCGTGTGCTTGACGTCAACGCGCAACTGCTGGTCCTACTCCCCCTCATCGCGAGCGGGATCGGCTGGCTCGTCATCCAGTCCTACCGCCGCTCCGACACGAGGCAGGCCCAGATGATCGAGCTCTACAAGAAACAGGCCGACGAGGCGAAGGCCCGCGCCGAAGCGGCGGAGAAACGCGAGGACCGGGCGTGGGCGAGGGCCCGCGCCTACTGGCGTCTGCTGATCGAGCACGGCATCGACCCCATCCCCCCGATCGAGGACGGTGATGACCTGTGACCCAGGACGAGCGAGACACCCTCGAGCAGCTCGAGCACGACGAGACCCGTGCACGCCGTCACCGCCAGGTCGGCGTGTGGGTACTGCTGGTCATCGTGCTGGCCCTCGCCGGCGCGACCGCGTACGGCCTCACGATGGGGCATCAGCGGCAGCAGCAGGTCGACGCGCTCGCCGAGCAGCTCTCGGACACCGACTCGGCGGCCGTCCAGGTCGCGGAGCAACGCCAGGCCCAGGCCCGGACGGTCCTCGAGCTGTGCGAGTCGGGTGCGATCGAGCAGGACGCCGCTGGGCAGGCCGTCTGCGACGAGGCCGAGCAGGCCGCGCAGGAGGATCCTGAGCAGGCAGTGGCGCAGGCGAAGGGCGAGCAGGGGCCGCAGGGGCCACCGGGCCGGCCTGGCCGTGACGGGGCGGACGGCGCAGACGGG
Organism: Brachybacterium sp. SW0106-09; assembly: GCF_001293905.1. Classification (NCBI taxonomy): domain Bacteria; kingdom Bacillati; phylum Actinomycetota; class Actinomycetes; order Micrococcales; family Dermabacteraceae; genus Brachybacterium; species Brachybacterium sp. SW0106-09. The sequence continues at coordinate 19,442 of NZ_BCAK01000011.1, read as the reverse complement.
GCGGATGCTTACCCGGCCGAGCCTGGCCGCGACGGACGCGACGGCACGGACGGAGACGACTCCACCGTGCCAGGCCCGACCGGCGCACCGGGCGCCGATGGCGAGAACTCGACTGTCCCCGGCCCGAAGGGTGATCAGGGCGAGTCCGTGAAGGGCGAGAAGGGCGACACCGGAGCGGCGGGCCGAGACGGCAAGTCCGTGACCGGCCCCCAGGGGCCTGTCGGCCCGGCGGGCAAGGACGGGGCACCGGGCAAGGACTCGACCGTGCCCGGGCCCGCTGGCCCATCGGGACCGCCGGGGGCAGACGGGAGTGATGGGCGCGGCATCAAGTCCGCGCAGTGCGGCACCGACGGCCGCTGGACCATCACCTACTCCGACGACACGAGCGAGGACGCCGGGCCGTGCATCGCCGCGACCCCCGACGGCCCCGCACCTACACCTACCCCGACCGAGGAGGTCACCCCGTGAACACCCACCGTGCAGTCCCCGTCTCGACGCAGGAGGCGCACCCGTGGCGCTCCGTCGTCCGGACCTTCGTGGCCGCGGCGGTCGGCGTCGTCCTCGCGTGGCTCGTCCGCGTCCTCGGCGTCGACCTGACCCCGCTGTCCCAGCCGATCATCGACTCCCTCACCGCGGCGGCATGGGTCGTCGGCACCGGGCTCGTGCAGTGGCTGCTCACCCGTCCGTGGGCTCAGCCCGTCCTCGAGGTGATCGGGCTCGGCACTGGCGTGCACACCGAGGCCCGGGCCCTCGCCGAGAACGTGCAGCGGTCCCATGGCGACGCCTGACGAGAAGTACGTCGACCAGGCGGTGTTCCAGTGCCGCCTCTGCCCGGCCCGCTACTCCGACCCGGTCGACCGTGACGAGTGCGAGGCCGAACACCTGCACGACGAGCCCTGAGCAGCGAAGCGCCCCACTCTCCTGCGGGAGGGTGGGGGCGTTTCAGAATGCGGTCACCCGTCTCGGAAAGTCGCGAAGTTACTGGTCAGCCACGTAGAGTCGCAGGAGACTGATGACGGGCTGATGTGGAGAACATGCCTTGCTGGCGTCGGGAGGCGACGGTGTGGCTGGACACCACGAGCCCGGGCTTGCCCGCAGAGAAGCGGGAGGCGTTCTACGAAGCCGTGGACCAGTACCACCGACAGAACCAGACCGCCGAGCGCGATGCGCGCTTCCTCTCCGCGCTCCAGGAAGACCACGAGGCCTTCACCAGGATCCTCAGGGAAATCGTGGGCGAGAACGCGGACAGCTGGCCCTCCTAGCGCACAACCTCGGCCTCGTCGAAGCTGCTCGGGTCGCAGTCTGACGCCGACGATCATCGACGTGTTGACCCACGCCAACACGACTCATTCCGCGAAACGTCTCCCTGCATCAGCGTAGTGGTGGCGCAACTACTTGCCGGGCCGTTGGGATCCGAAGTGCGCGGGTTCACACATCCAGGACTCTTCCTGGAGGTTCTCAGCTTCATCGTCGACTCGATCACACGCCCAGAGTTGCCGGCTCGCCACTCGTAACCCGCGGGTAACGTGCGACCGTAATCAACGATGCCCCGGGGGTGCTGCGCCATCGCGCGGCCATCGGGACATCTGTAGACCCCCAGACCTGGAGGCGACGTGCCACGATCCCAAAGTACTCACTCGACGACTCGACGAAGCGTGATGCGGGGAGCTGCGTGGGCTACGCCGATTGCCATTGCCAGCGTCTCGGCACCCGCCCTCGCCGTGTCCCCCACCTGCGCGAGCCAGGACGTGGCTCTCAACTGGGGCGTCGCCCAGTACTCAGGGACTCCGTCGCTGACCTCGTCGTTCACGACCAACGTGACCTTCAATCCCAACCCGCCGAACGGAACCTATCCGAGCCTCAACTCGCCGCTCCGGGCCACGATCGTGCACACGTACTTCGGTCAGGCGCGAGGCTCCACCCCGAACGGCACCATCTCGACCTTCAACGTCGGTGGCATCGGTCAGGTCGGCTACTACGTCCGGCAGCAGATCGGGGCGACGGGAAGCACGACGCCTAGCGACAACGACTATCAGACGATCAGATTCACGTTCAGCGAGAGCGTCAGCAACCTGCGCTTCTCGATCACCGACATCGACCGCGCTTGGACGTCTACGACGAGAGACTTCATCGACGGCGTCTCTCTGACCAGCAGCTCGCGGTTCACTGCCACCGTCCCGAGCGGGTCCGCCGTCACGGGAGCAGGCACCGTTGCGAGCCCGTGGCAGAACAGCACCGAGGGGAACAAGAGCGAGGATGGACCTGGCGGACAGATCGACATCGCCTTCACAGGGCCGGTCCAGACGTTCACCATCCGCTACGACAATTTGGGACGACAGGCGATCACCAGCGGCGTGAACAATGACCAGGCAGTGTTCGTCACCGGATTCCGAACGAATCGGCCGGCTCAGTGCTGATCGCACACGCCCGGTAAACGCACGTGACCGCTGAGGTCGGTGGTTGAAGTTCGAGTGCCCGAGCTGCGGCGCACGGTACACGGACCCGACCTCGGCGCGCTGGTGCGCGGACGAGGACGACGCCGCCGACCACGACGCCTGCCGACGATGAGAACGCCCCCACCTGGCCTACATGGCTGGGTGGGGGCGCTTTCGTGCTTCTACTGTGCCGTGCTCACTGCTCAGCGATCGGGGTCGGCTCGAACATCGACTCCTTGCTGATCGGATTGCCAAGCAGCTCGAGGTCCTCAGGGGTGACCGTGACGGCGACCTGCCCCTCCTCGCCGTTGCGCAGCACTAGATTGAGGTAGAGGACCGAGGAGTTCCCCAGTCCGCTCGTCGAGATCGACTTCAGCTTCGGGGGAAGGTCGTTCCCCATCAGAATCTCTCGTCCAGACCGACCTCGGCCCTCGATGAGGTACTCCTCTCCGCCTCGGATCGCGGCGTCGTGATCGACGCACGTCACATACTCGATCCGGACTTCCCCGCCGGCGAGCAGCGGGAGCACCCGCTCCCCCTCGGAGCCACAGTTGTAAACAGCGCAGGTAGCGGGCATCTTCTCTCCTTGTTAGCCGTTGAGCGCAGGGTACCAACGAAGCGCCTCCTGCGAGCCGCTTCCACGGGCTCCGGTACTCTCACGCGCACGGCTTCCCGGCCCGTCCCCCGTAGCATCACCGCCGTCCGGGGTTCGCGTCCCTCCACGCCTGCATCCACACCTCGTCATAGCGGCGCGCTGCGGGGCGGGGCCGGGCGGCGCGGAGGTCGACATGCTCGAGCAACCAGGCGAGGGCATGCTCCTCGAGCTCGGTGCGGCGCCCGACCCAGTCCGCGGAGTCGATCAGCAGCTCGGCGTCGCCGGCGCGGACCCGGATCGAGTGCTCGGGGAGGGACTGGTCGAGCTCGGAGTGGGCCACGTCGATGCGCGGACCGATGAACGCGAGCCGGTATCGGACGACGAGTCCGTGGATGGTCTGCACGGCGCGCTGGTGCGCGAAGTAGAGCTCGTGGCCGCTGGCGTCCATGGAGCGGAGTCTGGCAGCGCGGAGAGACAGTCGGCGTGCGGGAGAACGACCTCCATTCCGGGCCCTTCGAACGGCCGCTGTAGTCTTGGCTTCACCCCTGCGCTATCGGTGCAGGTGGGTTGCGTGCGGGTGCTCGCGGTAGGCTCGGGGTCAGATCGAGCGCACGCGCTGGCCAAGCACCGAATCTGCCGACTGTCCGGTCGGGTTCGAATCCCGTTGGGGGTACTGCTCCGCCGAGGTGCGAGGCGGCTCACAGCGAAAGTGGTCGTGAGAGCCCAGAACCTCCGGTAGAGTTATTCGAGTCGAAAGGCGAGAAGCCGGAAGACACGAGAGGCCCTGTAGCTCAGTTGGTTAGAGTGCCGCCCTGTCACGGCGGAGGTCGCCGGTTCAAGCCCGGTCAGGGTCGCCCCTCGAGAAGGCCCCGGAGCATCGCTCCGGGGCTTTCTTCGTGCCCCTTGCGGATCTGCATACGCTCGAGGCATGAGCACCGAACTGCAGAACCGCCGGATCCGCCTCGCCTCCCGCCCGCACGGCGAGCCGGTCCCCTCCGACTTCCTCCACGACACCGCACCCGTTCCCTCCCCCGGTCCGGGCGAGGCGCTGCTGCGCACGCTGCACATCTCCCTGGATCCGTACGTGCGCGGCCGGATGAACGATGCGAAGTCCTACGCCGCTCCGATGGAGGTCGGCGACGTGATCGTCGGCGGCACCGTCTCGGAGGTCGTCGACTCCGCCGACGACTCCCTCGCCCCGGGCGACGTGGTCCTCGGCTACGGCGGCTGGCAGGAGTACAGCGTCGAGGAGGTCGCTGGGCTGCGCCGCCTCGATCCCGCGGCCGCGCCGGTCACCACCGCCCTCGGCGTGCTCGGCATGCCCGGCTTCACCGCCTATGCGGGTCTCACCGCGATCGGGAAGGTGCAGCCCGGGGAGACCCTCGCCGTCGCCGCGGCGGCCGGTCCCGTCGGCTCCGCGGTCGCGCAGATCGCCCGCCTGCGCGGTGCCCGCACGATCGCGATCGCCGGCGGCGAGCGGAAGATCGCGCTGCTCGAGGAGCTCGGCGTCGACGCGGCGCTCGACCACCGCGCCCCGGACCTGCCGGGCCGGCTCGCCGCGGCGGCGCCGGACGGCATCGACGTGTACTTCGAGAACGTGGGCGGCGCGGTCTGGGACGCAGTGCTGCCGCTGCTGAACGAGTTCGCGCGCGTGCCCGTGTGCGGGCTCGCCGCGAACTACAACGCCACCTCACTGCCCGAGGGGCCCGACCGCAGCGGCGCCCTGATGGGCCAGGTGCTGGCCAAGAGCCTGACCCTGCGCGGCTTCATCCAGCGCGAGTTCGCGCCGACGATGTTCGAGGACTTCCAGCGCGAGATGGGCGCCTGGGTCACCGCCGGCGAGGTGCGCTATCGCGAGGACGTCACCGTCGGGCTGGACAGGGCGCCGGAGGCGTTCGTCGGGATGCTGCGCGGCGATAACCTCGGCAAGGCGCTGATCACGCCGTCCTGACTCGCACGCCCGACCCGCGCCGGGGCTGCCGGGCGGGTCGGGGTGGAGACGGAGGCGTTTCGGCTGCGGACAGGCTCGGGCCTGTGCACCCCGAGCCCCGGACCCGTCGCCGTGGTCTGCCTCTCACCGGGGCGCATCCGGTGCGCACCACCGCGCAGGGGCTGTTACGCTTGTCCTCGGTCGTCACGACGACCACGGCTCTGTAGCTCAGTTGGTAGAGCGTTCGACTGAAAATCGAAAGGTCACCGGATCGACGCCGGTCGGAGCCACCACCACGAAGCCCCCTGGTCCGCCAGGGGGCTTCGTCGTTGCTCGGTACTGTCCGCCGGGACTCTCGCCCCCCAGCTTCTCCACCTTGAGACTGCTCCGCTTCGGCACGGCGGCATACGACCGACATGACGCCCGATGGCGCCCCCGCGTCCGAAAGTCAGGCTGACTGACCATTCTATTGCTGAAGACCCCTGAAACGTCTTCGACGATGACGGGACCGGCGAGGAGGAGGGCGCGGTGAGCTAAAGGAATGGAGCTTGCTCGGCTTCGACGCCGCCGCAAGCTCCGGTGAAACGGTCGGTACTGGTCGGTCGTCGTCGGTCACCACCGGATGGCGGCGTCCGCCACGCTCGGCGTTTGCGCAGGTCAGCGGCTCTTTCGCCCAGTGGGCGCATCAAGCGATAGACGCAAAGCCGACGTGATGAGGTCGTCGGTTCGATTCCGACAGGCGGCTCCGGCGAACCGCCCCTGACCTGCGGAAACGCAGGTCAGGGACGGTTCGGTTCTGGTGGTCGCGCGATGCGCTGGCCTCACGGCTCTGCCCGACACCGACGTCGCTCTCCTCTGCGACGGACCCCTCGCCGGCTGAGCGCTCGCGGCCGGTTCTGTCCGTGTGCCGATAGGCCTCGCACCGCTCGGCAACGCAGCATGGCGTTGCGTCGCGACCTAGCGACGGCTCGGCGGGGCGCGATCGTCTCGTGCGTTGGCGGACTACGGGAGCTTGGACGCGAGGACGTCGGCCGCCAGGATCTCGGGTGCTGCGCTGAGGAGGTGCTGGTTGGCCATCAGGGCTGCGACGATGGCGCCGTTGGCGTGGGCGTCGCGAGCGGCCTCGTCGGGGAATGCATCGAAGATCCAGAAGGTGTCGGCGTGGGTCCTGACCGCGAACCAGACAATCGTTCCTACTTCTTCGTTGGCGAGTGCGACAGCGCCGGCGAGCAGATCGGCGAGCGCGTCGTGCTGTCCATCGGCCGCGACGATCTTGGCGACGAAGGCATACGGAAGTGATGCGGGTGTGGACATGAGGGACTCTCCTAGGTGTCGGGGTTCTTCGTGGGACGAGTTCAGCGTATGACGAGCGAGGGCCGATGGGGAGTGGCGTATACGGCAGTATTGCTATTGTTTACGTCATGCGTATCGGACTGATCGCGATCGACGGCTGCTTCGGTTCGGCTGTCGCGTCGGTCATCGACATCGTCCGGGTGGCCGACGGAGCTCGCGGCGATGTCGACCCGCGGATCGACCCGATCGAACTCGCCATCCTCGGACCGAAACGGCGAGTGACCACGACGGCATCGATGACCCTGTCGGTGGACCAGCCGCTGTCGGAGTCCGGAGAGTTCGACGTGGTCGTCGTCCCTGCGCTTGGAACCCTTACGGCCGCCGCTACCAACGACGTCCTCCAGAGCCGAGATGCTCGTTCGGTCATCGCCTCGCTCGGGCGCCTCGACGAGGCGACCACCCGGATCGCCGCGGCGTGCACCGGCGTGTTCGCTGTCGCCGAGACCGGACGGATGCATCATCGGCGGGCGACGACCAGCTGGTTCCTGGGGCCGGAGTTCCTGAAGCGCTATCCGACCGTCGCCCTCGATCTCGACACCATGGTCGTGGTCGACGGGAACCTCGTCACCGCCGGCGCCGCGTTCGCCCACATCGACCTCGCGCTCTCACTCGTGCGATCGATCAGCCCCGACCTGGCCCAACATGTCGCCAAGCTCCTCATCATCGACGAGCGCCCGTCGCAGGCGGCCTTCGTCGCCTACGAACATCTCCGGCACGAGGACCCGATCGTCGTCGAGTTCGAACGCTTCGTGCGCGCCCGCCTGGACGAACCGTTCAACGTCGCCTTCGTCGCGCAGTCGCTCGGCACCAGCCGGCGCACCCTCGAACGACGAGTCCGTGCGGCGCTCAACCTCACTCCGCTCGGCTTCGTCCAACGGCTTCGCATCGAACGAGCTCAGCACCTCTCAGCAACCACGGACCTCACCTCCGCCGAGATCGCGCTAAGGGTCGGATACGCGAACGCCGAGACTCTGCGCTCCCTCCTGCGTAGGGAGCGACGCCGTTCCTGACCTATCGCAATGCCTGTAGCCGGTGTGCTAGTGCTCGACTGGAACCACCTCTCAGCAAAAGCCGGCCGGCGGGGTAGCGTCGGTCACGTCGAGGTCTTTCGGATGGATGGCGTAGGAACCTCCATCGTCGGGAGATCTCGACGTCTATCTGCGGACCGACGCGCCCCGCCGACCTACACCCTCATCTGGGAAGAGCCCCTTTGCGCTGGGGCAGGAGGCCGGTCACCCAACACGGGCGGGACCGCGACGAAGCGGGGCGCCGGCCGTCACCGGTCCGCGCCCCGCCCCTCCCTCATCTGACGTCAGTCCCGCGCGTCGTCCCCGGGCGAACCCTCGCTCCGCTCCTCCGGCGGGACGTCCAGGTCGACCATCTCCCGTTCGGCCTCGACGGCGGCGACGTTCTCCTCGACCGCCTCGTCCAGCGATATCCGGGTCGAGTCGATGATGAGGTGGTAGCGACCCTCGTCCGTTGGCTCCCAGTGCATGAGGCGGCGGGACATGCGCGGACGCATCCGGTCCTCGCACACCTGGCGCTGCTCGGCGACCTCGCGCGGGAGGCTGTGGTCCCGCATGGCCCGCTCGATGCGGTCCTCGGTGTCGCCGATGATGCGGATGTGCACAGCGCCGCGCATCGAGCCGAGGATCGCGGTCGCGTCGCGGCCCAGCACCACGGCGCCGAAGCCCTTGACCAGGCCCACCACCTCGGCGAAGTAGACCCAGTACAGGGCGAGCGCCGCCACGGCGAGCACGACGGTCGGAATGGTGAACTTGAGCCGAATCCCGTCGGCCCCGGTGTCCTCGAACTGCGGGGAAAGCACGAGCGAGAGCGCGACGCCCGTGACCGCACCACCGATGGAACGGGCGCCCGCGAGGCGGGAGCGGTCGGTGGAGTTCGGTCATCGCCGCGGAGAGCGAGCCGTAGGGGATGTTCACGAAGGAGTAGAACAGCTGGAACGCGGCGTCGAAGAGCAGGATTCACGCCACGGTCGCCATCGGCGCGAGCCCGGCCGGGGAGGTGAACAGCCCGACCAGGGCGATCGGCAGCAGCGGGCTGACGCCGAGGATCCACGGCCGCAGGCGGCCGTGCTTCGTCTCCCGGCGGCCGACGGTGTTGCCGGCGACGAGATCGGTCACGCCCGCCCACACCTTCGTCACGCCGTAGATCGCGCCCGCGATCCCCGCGGAGACCCCGGCGATGCCCGTCATGTAGACCATGAGGTACAGGGAGGTCATCTGGAAGGCGACGTTGTCGGCGACGTCGCCCATCGCGCAGCCGAGGATCCTCCGCCTGGTCAGGATGTCGGTGGTGCGCGGTGCGGCTGCGCCCTCGCTCGCCATGTCGGGTTCCTTCCCTCCGGGCACCGAGCCGCGGGCGGAGATCGCTCCTCGGACATGCCTCGCTGCTGCGCGCCGGCATCGGGAGCGGTCCCTGGCGGGGATCGTGCGCTGTGTCGTCGGCCGAACCTCCCACAGCGCTTGTCGGACGGCGAGAGCCGGAGGTCCCCATGTCCCCGGCCGCCGGGCGGCTGGTCGGTCACACCGCTCGGGGACGACGCGCGGCGAACGGGCCGACAGGGCGGTCGGGCCGTCGCGCAGCGGCGCGAGGACCGGGCGACGTCCATCCGACGAAGGGGCGGCATATGCCCAGGATCTGCCCCGTAAGGTGGGCCACGACCCTGCCCGGACGCCGATGCCCGGGTGTGAGACCACGAAGTGGAGGACGATGATGTCAGCCGACAACCCTGATCTCGCCATCGCCCAGGCGGCGACCCTGGAACCCATCACCGAGATCGCCGAGCGCGCGGGCGTGCCCGGGGAGGCGCTCGTGCCCTACGGCTCCTACAAGGCCAAGGTGGATGTGCGCCAGATGACCCCGAGCGGGAAGCAGGGGCGCCTGGTGCTGGTCTCGGCGATGTCCCCGACCCCGGCCGGCGAGGGCAAGTCCACCACGACCGTGGGCCTGGCCGACGCGTTCTCGCTGATGGGCCACCGCACCATGGTCGCGCTGCGCGAGCCCGCGCTCGGCCCGATCATGGGCATCAAGGGCGGTGCGACCGGCGGCGGCCACGCCCAGGTGGTGCCGATGGAGGACATCAACCTCCACTTCACGGGTGACTTCCACGCGATCCAGATCGCGAACAACACCCTCGCCGCCCTCGTGGACAACCACATCCACCAGGGCAATGCGCTGGGCATCGACCCACGCCGCATCCAGTGGAAGCGCGTGGTCGACGTCAACGACCGCGCCCTGCGCAGGACCGTGATCGGCCTGGGCGGCGCCGCCCAGGGCGTCCCGCGCGAGGACGGCTTCGACATCGTCGTCGCCTCCGAGATCATGGCCGTGCTGTGCCTGGCCACGGATCTGAAGGACCTGCAGGAGCGGATCGACCGGATCGTCGTGGGCTTCACCTACGACCGCAGGCCCGTCACCGTCGAGGACCTCGAGGTGGGCGGCGCGATCACGATGCTGCTCAAGGACGCGCTGCTGCCGAACCTGGTCCAGACCCTCGGCGGCACCCCCGCGCTCGTGCACGGCGGCCCCTTCGCGAATATCGCCCACGGCTGCAACTCGCTGGCCGCGACCCGGCTCGCGCTCTCGCTCGCGGATATCACCGTCACCGAGGCGGGCTTCGGCTCCGACCTCGGGGCGGAGAAGTTCCTGGACATCAAGTCGCGGGTGGGCGGTCTCGCCCCCGACGCCGCGGTCGTGGTCGGCACGGTGCGCGCGCTGAAGATGCACGGCGGCGTCGCCAGGACCGATCTGGCGACCGAGGACGTCGAGGCCGCGATGCGCGGCACCGAGAACCTCGCCCGCCACGTCGAGAACCTGCGCAAGTTCGGCCTCGAGCCGGTGATCGCGCTGAACCGCTTCCCCACCGACACCGAGGCCGAGCTCGAGGCGGTCCTCGGCTGGGCGCAGGAGCAGGGCTTCCGCGCCGCGCTGTCCGAGGTGTGGGCGAAGGGCGGCGAGGGAGGCCGCGCCGTCGCCGAGCAGGTCCTCGCCGCGATCGAGCAGGACGAGCCCGACTTCCACCACCTCTACGACCCCGCCGACGGTATCGAGGAGTCCCTGCGCACCCTCGCCCGCGAGGTCTACGGCGCCGAGGACGTGGTCTTCGAGGACCGCGCCCCGGCGCAGCTGCAGATGCTGAGGCGCAACGGCTGGGACACCCTGCCGGTGTGCGTGGCGAAGACGCAGTACTCGTTCTCCGACGATCCCTCCGCGCTCGGCGCCCCGACCGGGCACGTGCTGCACGTGCGCGATCTGGTGCCGAAGATTGGAGCGGGCTTCGTCGTCGCGCTCACCGGCGCGATCATGACGATGCCGGGACTTCCCAAGGAGCCAGCCGCCCTGCGCATGGGCGTGACCGAGACCGGGGAGTCCATCGGCCTGTTCTGAGCCCGGCCGGTCCGGGACGCGCCGAGCGTCCCGGACCCCCGCTCCCCCGCACGACGACGCCCGTGCCCGGTGATCGCGGGCACGGGCGTCGTCGTCGGTGTCGCCGGTCAGCGCCGCTCGTCGCGCTCGGCGACCTCCTCGGCCTCGAGCTCGGTCTCGTCGTCGAGGTCGATGTCCAGCCCGTCCTCGTCCTCGACGTCCGCGGCGCCGCCCTCCGGCTCCTCCCAGTTCCGTCCGGTGAGGGGCGCGACGGTGTCCGTGACGACGTTCTCGGGGAACAGCTCATGGCCGCCCCCGTGCAGGTCCTCGTGGTCGTCGTCCGGCTCGTCGACGAAGCCGTCCTCGTCGTCATCGTCGTCGGACGGGGTGGCGAGCCGCTCGCTGAGCTCGTCGATCGCGTAGTCGCCGCCGCGCACGAAGCCGCGGCGGAAGGCGGCGCGCCCCACCATCGCGCTCGCGACGGGGACGGTGAGCATCTGCGCGAGCAGCACGACCAGCAGGAACGCCGCGACGCTCCACGACCTCGCGGCCAGCGCCGCCCCGGCGAAGACCAGGATCAGGCCGAGCACCTGCGGCTTGGAGGCGGCGTGGATGCGCATCAGCACCCCGTCGAAGCGGTTCAGCCCGATCGCGGAGAGGACGCCCAGCAGGAGTCCGGCGCCGATCAGCACCGACGCGATGATCTCGACCGCGCTCATCGTGCACCTCCCGTCGGACCGTCCGCGAGCCGGTCGTCGTCCTCGAAGCCCCGGTCGCCCGCGTCGGAGCCGTCCGCCGTGCCGTCGAGGCCGAAGCCCTTCTCGGAGCCGTCGTCGGCCTGCTCCGACGCGTCCGCCGCCCCGAGCACACGGGCGTGCCCGTCATCGGGCGCGAGGGCACCGTCCTCGGCGACCGTGCCGGCCTCTTGACCGAACCCGTCCTCGCCGACGAAGCCGTCCTCGGAGACGAAGCCGCCCTCGGTGGCGAAGCCGTCCTCGGAGGCCGAGTCGGTCTCGAGGTGGATCGCCTCGTGCGGCCCGGTGTCCGCGTCGGGCTCCTGGGGATGGGGGCGGCGCCGGCCCTGCATCGGGTCCTCCCGCGCGACGAAGCGCGCGAAGGTCACGGTGCCGACGAAGGCGAGCCCGGTCAGGCTCAGCATCGCGGGCCCCGCCCAGGCCGCGCCGGAGTGCGCCACGTGGAGCGCCAGGCCCATCACCACGAGGGTGACCAGGGAGTCGCTCGAGATCGCACGGTCCAGGATGGTGGGGCCCACGATCATGCGGTACACGATCGCGAGGCCGGCGAGGGCGAGGATCGTGGCGTAGACCACCAGGACGACGTCGAAGGCGCTCATCGCAGACCCGCCTCCTCGAGGATCTCGCGACGGCCGACGGCCCACAGCAGACGCTCCTCCTGCGCCCGCACGCTCTCACGGGCCTTCTCCACGGCCTCCGGGGTGCCCGCGTTGAAGGTGTGCAGGAAGAGGGTGCCGGTGGCGCGCTGCGCCTCGACCACGACCGAGCCCGGGATCAGGGTGCACAGCACGCCCGTGAAGGTCAGGAAGAAGTCCGAGCGGGAGGCCATCTGCACCGCGATCACGGAGCTCGGGGGCTGCGGGCCGGGACGCACCGCGAACCAGCCCACCTGCACCGCCGAGATCGCGCAGTCGGTCAGGAAGCGCAGCACGAAGAGGGTGAAGCGCACCGGGCGCAGGGTCAGCTCGTGGCCGGTGGGCGGCATCGGGAAGAGCACGAAGACGAGCACGGCCACCAGGGCGCCGCCGAGCACGTTCTTCAGGTCGACCCCGCCCCACAGCAGGCACCACAGGGCCACGGCCGTGAGCACCCACAGCCAGGAGCGGCGCAGGTCGCGGAACCGTCGCGAGATCATCCGTCCACCTCCGCGATCACGCCGTCCTCGATCCGCTGGCCCTGGTCGTCGATCCGGTAGCGCAGGTCCCCGGCCGCCTCGTCACCGAGCACCGCACCCACGTAGGGGGTGCGCTGCAGGACCGAGTGCGCGGCCTCGTCGGCGTAGTTCATCAGCGGGCCCGCGAAGACGGTCAGCGCCAGGGAGAAGGCGATCATGGCGGTGGTCGCGCCGGTCATCACCTTCGGCATCGGCACGTCCCGGGCGATGATCTCCTCGCTCGGCTCCTGCCAGAAGGCGCGGTTCCAGATCTTCGCGATCGCGTACAGGGTCAGCAGGCTGGTGATGACGCTGACGGCGATGAGGATCCACCCGGCGGTGTTGTCATAGGCGATGCCGGCCTCGATCAGGCCGACCTTGCCGATGAAGCCGGAGAACGGCGGGATGCCGGCGAGGTTCATCGCGGGGATGAAGAAGAGCACCGCGATGAGCGGGGCGAGCTTCTGGAGTCCGCCGAGCCGGATGAGGTTGGTGGTCCCGCCGCGGTGCTCGATCAGCCCGGCGGCGAGGAACAGCGTGGACTGCACAGTGATGTGGTGGGCGACGTAATAGATCGTCGCGGCCATGCCGAGCTGGGTGACCATGCCGATGCCGAACAGCATGTAGCCCATGTGGGAGACCAGGGTGAAGGACAGCACGCGCTTGAGGTCCGTCTGCGCGACGGCGCCCAGGATCCCGATGAACAGGCTCAGCCCGGCCGCGGCCAGCAGCAGGTTCGAGATCTGCGAGAAGGGGAACAGCAGCGTCTCCAGGCGCAGGATCGCGTAGATGCCGACCTTCGTGAGCAGCCCCGCGAAGACCGCGGTGACCGGCGCGGGTGCGGTCGGGTACGAGTCGGGCAGCCAGGCGCTCAGCGGGAAGATCGCGGCCTTGATCGCGAAGGCGACCAGCAGCATCAGCTCCAGGATCATGCGGGTGCCGGGCTCGAGCCCGTCCAGCCGCACCGCCAGCTCGGCCAGGTTCACGGTACCGGCGGCGGCGTAGATCGCCGCGATCGCGGACAGGAAGATCACCGAGCTGAGCACCGAGACGATCACATAGGTGGTCGCGGCGCGGACGCGGCTCGCGGAGCCGCCGAGGGTGAGCAGCACGTAGCTCGAGGCCAGCAGCACCTCGAAGCCGACGTAGAGGTTGAACAGGTCCCCGGCGAGGAACGCCATGGACACGCCCGCGACGAGGGTGAGGTAGGTGGGGTGGTAGATCGCCACCGGCGTCCGCTCGACGTTCTCGCTCACGCTCTGCGCGCTCGAGTAGACGAGCACCGCGAGGGTGACGAAGCTCGAGACGGTCAGCATCAGCGCTGTCAGGCGGTCCGCGACCAGCACGATCCCCAGCTGCGGGGTCCAGTTGCCGATCTGCAGGACCAGCACGCCCTCCTGGGTGACGTGCCAGGCCAGCACCAGCGCGATCGCGAAGATCGCCAGCAGCGTGATCACCGCGAGGCCGAGCTGCAGCCGGGTGTGGTGGCGCAGCAGCAGCGTGATCGCGGCGCCGACGAGCGGCAGCATCACGGGCAGGGCGAGGAGGAGCTCCATGCTCAGATGTCCTCCTCGTCGCTCGTGCGGTCGCGGATCTCGTGGCGCAGCGCCACGGCCTCCCCGCGGCGGTGCTCGCGGCGGCGGCGCGCGCTCTCGCGCAGCGAGTCGGCGTCGCCCTCGTCGGCCTCCGTCGCGTCCTGGGGGACGTCCTCGGCGCTGGTGAGGTCCGAGCCCAGCGGGTCGTCGTCCTCGTCGTCCAGCCCCTGGGACTGGGCGAGCGCGCCGCGCCGCGCCTCCTCGCTGAGAGCCTGCGACCAGGGCAGCCGCTCCGCGTCCTCGCTGCGACGCCGACGACGGCGCAGCACGCGCCGGTCCTCGACGTCGTCGGGGACCTCGTCGTGGCCGAACAGCTGCCAGGCCCGGTACGCGAGCGCCATGCCGAAGGCGGTGATGCCCAGCGAGATCACGATCGCGGTGAGCACCATCGCGAAGGGCAGCGGATCGGTCATCTGCTCGGGGTCGCCGCTGCCCTCGAAGGGCGGGGTCCCGATCGGTCCGGCGGCGACGATGAACAGCAGGTTCACGCCGTTCCCGGCGAGGACGAAGCCGAGCATGATGCGGGTCAGCGTGCGCTCGAGCACGAGATAGATGCCGCAGGCGATCAGCACCCCGGCGGTCAGGAGGAGGGCGAGGCTAACGGGCATCGACATCGGCCTCCTGCTGCTGGTCGATCTGGGCGCCGAGGGAGCGCAGGAAGTCGAGCATCACGCCGACCACCACGAGGTACACGCCCAGGTCGAACAGCAGCGCTGTCGGGAAGTGCAGCTCGCCCAGCAGCGGCACGTGCACCACGGGCGTCGCCTGGGAGAAGACGTTGCCGCCGACGAGGAGGGGCAGCACCCCGGAGATCACCGCGAGGGCCATGCCGGTGCCGAGCACGAAGCCGGCCTGGACCGGGGCGGCCTCGGTGAGCTCGTAGCGGCCCCCGGCGAGATAGCGCACCGCGAGGGCCAGCCCCGCGACGAGACCTCCGGC
Source organism: Brachybacterium sp. SW0106-09 (assembly GCF_001293905.1). NCBI lineage: Bacteria > Bacillati > Actinomycetota > Actinomycetes > Micrococcales > Dermabacteraceae > Brachybacterium > Brachybacterium sp. SW0106-09. The sequence goes on along the minus strand of NZ_BCAK01000011.1, from coordinate 4,298 downwards.
GAATCCGCCGCCGGGCAGGTTGTGACCGGCCATCAGCAGGTACACGGAGAACATCATCATCATCGGGAAGGCGATGCGGGTGATGACCTCCAGGATCACCATCCGCCGCTCGGGCGCGAGGGTCAGCCCGGCCGAGAGCCAGGTGCGCCAGCGGTTGCCGCCCGCGACGTCATCGGGGCGCGCATCGAAGTCGAGCGCGTTCTGCGGCAGGGCCGGGTCCGCGCGACGGCGCCAGATCGAGGTGCGCGAGGCGTCGAGGTCGCGCACGCGGGCGATGGGCCGCTCGCGCCGGGTCACGAAGATCAGCGAGGCGACGCCGGTGGCGACCACGAGCAGCACGGAGATCTCGCCCATCGTGTCCCAGACGCGGGCGTCGACCAGGGTCACGTTGACGACGTTGTGGCCGCCGCCGATCTCGTAGGCAGGCTCGATCAGTCCCTTGCCGAGCGCTTCGCGGTAGCGGGCGTCGGCCGCATACAGGGTGCCGCCGCACAGCACGAGCGCGGTCGAGATCGCGATCGCCCATCGGCCCCAGGCGCCGATCCGCAGCGGCCGGCGCGAGAAGTGCAGCGGCAGACGGCGCAGCACGAGCACGAGCACGACGGTCATCGCGGTCTCGACCAGCACCTGGGTGGTGGCGACGTCGGGAGCGCCCGCGACCAGGAAGAGCACGGCCACGCTGTAGCCGGTGACGGTGATCAGGAAGACCGCCCGCAGACGGCGCCGGGAGCGCGCGGCGCCGATCGCGGTGAGCGCCGCGACGGGCAGGACGATCAGCTCGACCGGGTGCTGGAAGAGCACCAGGTTGTCCGGCAGCGGCGACTGGGTCAGCGCGACCGGGGCCACCAGCGCCAGCAGCACCACGAGCATCGTGCCCAGGGTGTAGGGCAGCGAGCCCCGCTGGAACAGGGGCGTGATGATGATCGAGAGCTTGTCGACCGTGCGCAGGATGCGGCGGAAGCCGCGCTCGGCGTCGAGCACGTCCAGCGCCCGCTCGGGTGCCCAGGTCAACGGGGAGACCGCCTTCTGGAGCAGCGCCACGGGCCGCGGGATCAGGCACAGGACGATGCCCAGGCCGAGGGTGATCGCCGAGGCGAGCAGCGGCACTCCCAGGTGCGGGACGACCACCAGGTGGATCCCCTCCCCCGTCTCCGGGAGCACCGAGGCGTAGGTGCGCAGCACCTCCTCCAGCGGCGAGGTCAGCACGATCAGGGCGAGGGACGCTGCGGTGATCAGCGCGGGCGCGAGCCAGTACAGCGGGGTGATCCGCACGGCGGCGACGCGGGGGGCGCCGGGTGCCGGGCCGAAGGCACCGCGCACGAAGCGCCAGGAGTAGGCGACGGTGAGGACGGAGCCGGCGACCAGCGCGATCAGGAGCAGGCGCTGCCAGCCACCCGCGTACCAGAGCGCCGAGTAGATCGACTCCTTGGCGACGAAGCCGTACAGCGGCGGGACCGCGGCCATCGAGGCCGCCGAGAGCGTGCCGATCACGGCGAGGACGGGCGCTACCCGGCCCACGCCGGAGAGGATGCGCAGGTCGCGGGTGCCGAACCGCTTGTCGATGATGCCCACGACCATGAACAGCGGTGCCTTGAACAGCGCATGGGCGATCAGCATCGCGAGCCCCGCGAGCACCGCGTCGTGAGTGGCCAGGCCCGTGACGGCGGCGAGGAATCCGAGCTGGGAGACGGTGCCGTAGGCGAGCAGCAGCTTGATGTCGGTCTGCCGCAGCGCGCGCCAGCCGCCGAGCAGCATCGTCGCCGCGCCGAGCACCGCCAGGACGACCGTGATCACCTCGAGGTGGGTCAGCGCCGGCGCCATGCGGAGGATCAGGTAGATGCCCGCCTTCACCATCGCCGCGGCGTGCAGGTAGGCGGAGACCGGGGTCGGGGCCGCCATCGCGCCGGGGAGCCAGAAGTGGGTCGGCACGAGCGCGGACTTGCTGGTCGCGCCCGCGAGCATGAGCACCATGGCGGTGATCAGGAAGGGGCCTGCCTCGGTCCACATCGGGTCCGCGACGATCTCGGACAGGCGCAGGGTGCCCGCCTCGGCGGCGACCATCAGCATGCCCACCAGCATCGCCAGGCCGCCGGCGGTGGTGGAGATCAGGGCGTTCAGCGCCGCACGGCGAGAGGCCTGCTTGTCCTGGTAGTGGCCCACCAGCAGATAGGAGAAGACGGTGGTGAGCTCCCAGAAGGTGTAGATCACCATGACGTCGTCGGCCAGGACCAGACCCACCATCGCGCCGGCGAAGGCGGTGAGCACGCCGGCGAAGCGGCCCAGCCCCGGCTCGGAGTCCTTGAAGTAGCGCGCGCAGTACAGCAGCACCATCGCCCCGATGCCGGTGGCGATCAGGCCGAGCACCCAGCTGAGGGTGTCCAGGCGGAAGGCGAGGTCGATCCCGAAGGCGGGGATCCAGGGGACGGACACCTCGACCGGCGCCTCCCCGAGGGAGCGCGGATCGAAGGTCGCCAGCCACACGGCGGAGGCGGCGGGCACCACCGCCAGGGGGTAGAACGCGCTGCGCCCGATCCAGCGGACGAGGAGGGGAGCCACGAGTGCCGCCACCATGTGGGCGAGCAGCATCGTGAACACGGAATCTCCGTCCGGCGCGGGGAAAGGGCCAGGTGCCATCCTACGGGAGGGGGCGGCTCCGTTCCCGGGCCTCCACTGATCTCACAGCGGGCGGGGCCCACGGCACGGGGCCCGTCGCTCCGTAGAGTGTGGCCATGACCTCGCCCCGACGGCTCCGTCCCCCGGTCGTCCCCTTCGCACTGTGGGACGGCGGCATGTCCGCTTTCAGCTCCGTGATCCTCACCTTCGTCTTCGCCACCTACGTGGCCAGCGGCGTCGCCTCCGAGGGCGCGGTCGGCGAGGAGGCGATCACCGCCGCGCAGGCCCACGGCTCGCAGGTGCTGACCACCTGGCAGTCGATCGGCGCTGTCGCCGTCGCGCTGCTCGCCCCGCTGCTGGGCAACCTCGCCGACTCCGGCGGCGCCCGCAACGCCCTGCTGCGGATCACGACGCTCGCCACCGTGGCGACCGTCGCGCTGATGCCGCTGGTGAGGCTCGACTCCGACTACCTCGCCCTCGGAGCAGTGCTGATCGCGCTCGCGGTCGTGTTCAGCGAGCTCGCCGGCGTGTTCGTGAACTCGGTGCTGCCGGAGATCTCCACCCCCGAGAACCGGGGGCGGGTCTCGGGGACCGCCTGGGCGGTCGGCTACTGGGGCTCGATCGTGTGCCTGGGCCTGGTGCTGGTGCTCTTCGTGATGCCGGGGACGGGAATGCTGGGGATCACGGGCGAGGACGGCTGGAACTACCGGGCGATCCCCCTGTTCGTGGCGCTGTGGATCCTCATCGGGACGCTCCCGCTGATGCTGCGCGCCCCGCGCCACCCGGCCACCGCGCCCGGCGAGCGCTGGAACCCCTGGCAGGGCTACGCCTCGATCATCCGCCGCGTGCTCCGGGCGGTGAAGGAGGAGCCGGTGATGCTCCAGTACCTGGTCGCCTCCGCGATCTACCGCGACGGACTCGGCGCCGTGTTCTCGATCGCGGGCGTCCTCGCCGCGAACGCCTACGGCTTCGGGGCGGTGGAGATCATCGTCTTCGGCATCGCCGCGAACCTCGTCGCCGGCGTCGGGGTGTTCCTCGGCGGGAGGGTCGACGACCGCGTCGGCCCCCGCCCCGTGATCATCGCCGGCTGCGCCGGCATCATCGTGCTGGGCCTGGTGGTGCTCGCCTTCGAGCCGACGATCGTGTACTGGGTCGCGGGCCTGGCGATCTGCCTGTTCGTCGGCCCCGTGCAGTCCGCCTCGCGGAACCTGCTCACCCGGCTCTCGCTCCCGGGCCGGGAGACGGAGAACTTCGGCCTCTACGCGACGACGGGCCGGGCGCTCGGGTTCCTCGGCACCGCGGCCTTCGCCGCGACGGTCGCGCTCTCCGGCGAGACCCGCACCGGGATCCTCGGGATCGTGATCGTGACGGCGCTGGGCCTGGCGGCGTTCCTGCCGATCCGGCTGGGGGCGGCGGGCCGCGCCGCCTCGACCGCCGACTCACGCGTCGAGACCCCCTCCGCCGGCGCCTGACCTCCCCAGCCCCTGAGCTCCGCGACGCCTGCCCGCCCCGGACTCCGTCCCGCCCAGGCGCCTGCTCGCCCCGACGCCTCACGGGAGCGGTGCGTGCGGTTCGGGCCGCTCACCCCGGAGACGGCGGCGGGCGATGGTCAGGTCGTGGCGTGTGGCGTTCCTCTATGCCATATGGGCGGTGTCAAGCGGTCAGTGCACTGTCAGCCAGGACCT